>CAIXDD010000547.1 GCA_903918155.1 uncultured Hyphomicrobiales bacterium | reverse complement strand
GTCCTGCGCGGTGAGCGACCAGCCCGACGTCTGGCAATGGGTGCGCAGCGCCAGCGACTTGTCGTTTTTCGGCTGGAAGGGCTTCACGAGATTGGCCCAGAGCAGGCGCGCCGCGCGCAGCTTCGCCACCTCCATGTAGAAATTCATGCCGATCGCCCAGAAGAACGACAGGCGCGGCGCGAAAGCGTCCACATCAAGCCCGGCGCCCACGCCCGCGCGCAGATATTCAAGCCCGTCGGCCAGCGTATAGGCGAGTTCGAGATCCTGCGTCGCGCCCGCCTCCTGCATGTGATAGCCGGAGATCGAGATCGAGTTGAATTTCGGCATATGGGCCGACGTGTAGGCGAAAATGTCGGAGATGATGCGCATCGAGGCCGCGGGCGGATAGATATAGGTGTTGCGCACCATGAATTCTTTGAGGATGTCGTTCTGGATCGTGCCCGAGAGCTGGGCTTGCGCGACGCCCTGTTCCTCCGCGGCCACGATATAGAGCGCCATCACCGGCAGGACCGCGCCGTTCATCGTCATGGACACCGACATGCGGTCGAGGGGAATGCCCTCGAACAGCGTGCGCATGTCGTAGATGGAATCGATCGCCACGCCCGCCATGCCGACGTCGCCGGCGACGCGGGGATGGTCTGAATCATAGCCGCGATGGGTGGCCAGATCGAAGGCGATGGACAGGCCCTTCTGTCCCGCCGCCAGATTGCGCCGGTAGAAGGCGTTGGAATCCTCAGCCGTCGAAAAGCCCGCATATTGGCGGATCGTCCAGGGCTGGTTGACATACATCGTGGGATAGGGGCCGCGCAGGAACGGCGGCAGGCCGGGCAGGCTGTCGACATGGGGCAGGCCCTGCGCGTCGGCGGGCCCATAGGCGCCTTTCACGGCGATGTCCTCGGGCGTGATCCAGACTTCGCCGGAAGCCTGCGCCGCGGGGGCGCCGGCGCGGGCGAAGGGCGCGTCTGCGAAAGAGGGGATGCGCGTCATGGCGGGCGGGATCCTTGGCCGAAAGCTTGCGCCTTTATAGGAGCTTCCCGCCGCGCCAGCCATCGTTCCTTAGGCGAGAGGCTGCGCTTTACGCCCCGATCCGCTCGGCCTGCCAGACGCCGCGGCACTGGCGCGTGGGCACGTCGAAAGAGCCTGCGGCGACGTTGCGCCGCACGCGTCCGCGCGCCACGCCATGGTCGTCCTGGTGGCGGCCGGCGGCATGGAGGCGGCCGTCGCCGGTGACCGTGAGCCGATAGGTCAGCTCAGGCCCCAAAAGGGGGCGCCCGCCGCGCACCTCGCCCACGCGCACCACGTTGAAATAGCAGAACAGGTGGGGCCCCTGACCCTCCACCTGCACGCGCCAGCGCCCGTCGGGCAGCCGGCCGCTCCCGGCCTGCGCGGGAAGGGGCAGGGCGAGCAGCGCGCCCGCCAGCGCGGCGGTCCATGCTTGCGCGATCGGGGTGCGGATCGGGGTGCGGAAAAGTTTTCGGATTGCGTTCATGCGCATGAGTGT
>CAIXDD010000546.1 GCA_903918155.1 uncultured Hyphomicrobiales bacterium | reverse complement strand
GCGGCGGCGGGCGCGGCCGCAGCCGGCTCGTCGGACTTGGCGGGCGGCACGATCGTGGCGACCGTGAAGTCGCGCTGGTCGATCAGCTTGCAGCCCTCGGGCAGCGCCACGGAGGAGATGTGCAGCGAATCCGCGATCTCCATCCCGCTGAGGTCGACGGCGATCGACTCGGGGATATTGTCGGCGGGCACGCGCATTTCGATGGCGTGAACGACATAGTTCACGGTGCCGCCGAGCTTCACGCCCGGGGCGACGTCGGCGCCCACGAAGTGCAGGGGCACGTCGATGCGCAGCGAGGAGCCGGCCTTCAGGCGCAGGAAATCGACATGCATCGGCGTGTCGCGCACGACGTCGAGCTGGTAATCGCGCGGGATCACGCGCTCGCTCTTGCCGCCGCCTAGATCGATGTCGAAGATCGTGGTGAGGAAGTGGCCGGCGTAGATGAGCTGGTTGACGGTCTTGTAGTCCAGGCTGATCGGCTGGGGGGCTTCGCCGCCGCCATAGATCACGCCGGGTACGCGGTTCTCACGGCGAATGCTCCGGGCGGCCCCCTTGCCGGTCCCGGAACGCACCGTGGCCGCGAGCTGCTTGGTCGCTGCCATTTGGGTCGTCCTTTTCAAACGAAAAGCGCGCTTTCGCCTCCAGGGGTGTCGGAGCAGCGCGCGCGGCGCTTATAGCCGGGCCGGGGCGCTGCGGCAAGCCGGGTCTGGCGGCCGCAGGCGAGGCCGCGTCAGTCGAACAGGCTCGAGACGCTTTCTTCCTTGAAGGTGCGGTTGATCGCCTCGGCCAGCAGGGGCGCGACCGAGATCACGCGGATGTTCTTGGCGACCTTCACGGCCGCCGTCGGCTCGATCGTGTCGGTCAGCACCAGCTCCTTGAGCTTGGAGGCGGAGATGCGCGCCACCGCCCCGCCCGACAGGACGCCGTGGGTGATATAGGCGTAGACGTCCTTGGCGCCTTTCGCGAGCAGGGCTTCGGCCGCATTGCACAGGGTGCCGCCGGAATCCACGATGTCGTCGACGAGGATGCAGCTCTTGCCCGCCACGTCGCCGATGATGTTCATCACTTCCGATTCGCCGGCGCGCTCGCGGCGCTTGTCGACGATGGAGAGCGGCGCGTCGATGCGCTTGGCCAGCGCGCGGGCGCGCACCACACCGCCCACGTCGGGGGACACGACCATCACGTTTTTCAGGTCGAGCCGCGCCTTGATGTCGGCCACCATGGCGGGGGCGGCGAAGAGATTGTCCACCGGCACGTCGAAGAAGCCCTGAATCTGGCCTGCGTGCAGATCCACGGTCAGCACGCGGTCGGCGCCGGCGCGGGTGATGAGATTGGCCACGAGCTTGGCGGAGATCGGCGTGCGGGGGCCGGGTTTGCGGTCCTGCCGGGCGTAGCCGAAATAGGGGATCACGGCGGTGATGCGCTTGGCCGAGGCGCGGCGCAGCGCATCCGTCATGATGAGCAGCTCCATCAGATGGTCATTGGTGGGAAAGGCCGTCGACTGGACGATGAAAGCGTCCGCGCCGCGCACGTTCTCCTGAATCTCGACGAAAATCTCCATGTCGGCGAAGCGGCGCACCTGACAGCGCGTGAGCGGCTGGCCGAGATAAGCGGCGATGGCTTCGGTGAGGGAGCGGTTGGAATTGCCCGCAAGGATCTTGAAACCCGACATGTCATGCCCCTCAACGCCTTCTGCGCGGGCGTCTTAGCAAGCCTGATCCAGCGCGACAACCGCCGCAGCGCCTCAACGCACAGCCGCGCGCCCGGCTTGCGATTGCGCCTCAGGCGTGTGGGTGAGGAAGGCGGCGAGGTCTTGCGCGCTGCGGCTGGCGGCCGTCTCAAGCGCGGCGTCGGTCACCGCCGCCCAGGGATCGCCGCCGGCGGCGCGCAGGTCGATCTGGTCTTCGAGGCGCTGCACGCGGACCTTGCGCGCGTCGAACACGTCCCAGACCCAGGACAGGGCCACGCCCTTCTCGCCCGGCCAGGCGCTCAAATGCCCCTGCACGAGATAATGGGCATTGGCGGAGGGCGCGGTCGAAACGTCGGCGGCGCCCAGCGCGCGCCCCATGGCCGCCTGAAACCGCGTCGCGAGCGCCGATGGCGGGCCGTCGAAGGAGATGAAGGCGACGCTCGCCCCCGCAGGGCTCACGCCCGGCCGCGCCGCGAGGCGGGCTGGGCTCTCGGCGGGCGTCGCGCTTGCCGACGCGCTTGCCGAAGCGCTTGCCGACGCGCCGGACGCGGGCTCGGGCGCGGCGCCCAGAATGGGCGAGGGCGAATCCGCGCAAGCCGACAGCGCGAGGCCAAGCGCGAGCGCGCCCCCTGCGATCCCGATTCTGCGCCAAACGCTCACGCGCCGCCTCCCCCTTGGGGCGTCGGCCCCGTCGGAGCCCTAGCGCGGAAGCCGCGCCCGGTCCAGACCGGCGGGGCGCGCGCCGGGGCGGCGGCGCCCGCCGCCCCGCCCGCAATCGGGCTTCATTTCGCGACGGGCGCGGCATAGATCATAGGCATGAGCCGCCCGCCAAGCCCGCCAAGCCCGCCGAGCCCGCCAAGCCCGCCGAGTTCGCCGCCCGATCCCGTCGAGGGGACGCCGCGCCCGGATTCCGCGCCCGACGCCCGCGCC
The DNA here is from genome assembly GCA_903918155.1 of uncultured Hyphomicrobiales bacterium. Lineage (GTDB taxonomy): Bacteria > Pseudomonadota > Alphaproteobacteria > Rhizobiales > Beijerinckiaceae > Terripilifer. Next base: position 1,728 of record CAIXDD010000546.1, on the reverse strand, counting down.
GAGGTCCTTGCCGACGCCCGCGCCGAGGTCCTTGCCGACGCCTTCGCCGACGCGCCGGCGGCCGAGAGCGGGGACGAGGAGGCCGAGGCCGCCGCCGACGAGCCCGTTTTCGAAGTCATCGCCTCTGACGGCGACGAGCCGGTCGCGCCGGGTTCGCTGGCGCGCGGCGTCGAGGTCATCAAGGGCCATCTGAAACATGCGCCGGAGGGGCCGGGCGTCTATCGCATGCTCGGCGTCGACGGCGAGGTTCTCTACGTCGGCAAGGCGCGCTCGATCCGCAAGCGCATCTCCTCCTATGCGCGCGAGGCCGGCCATTCCAACCGCATCGCGCGGATGATCGGCCTCACCGCCTCGATGATCTTCGTCTCCACCCAGACCGAGACGGAAGCGCTGCTGCTCGAAGCCAATTTCATCAAGCAGATGAAGCCGCGTTTCAACGTGCTGCTGCGCGACGACAAGTCGTTTCCCTATATTCTCCTCACCAGCGATCACGCCGCCCCGCAGCTCACGAAACATCGCGGCGCGCGCAATCGCAAGGGCGATTACTTCGGGCCCTTCGCCAGCGTCTGGGCGGTCAATCGCACGCTGGGCGCTTTGCAGCGCGCCTTCCTTCTGCGCTCCTGCGCGGATTCGTTTTATGAGAACCGCACGCGTCCCTGCCTCTTGTTCCAGATCAAGCGTTGCGCGGGACCCTGCACGGGCGAAATCTCTCACGAGGCCTATGGCGCATTGGCCGACGAGGCGCGCGATTTCCTGTCAGGCAAGAGCCGCGCCGTGCGCGAGCGGCTTGCGCAGGACATGAACAAGGCGGCGGACGCGCTCGAATTCGAAACCGCCGCGCGCCTGCGCGACCGCATCGCCGCGCTGTCGGCCATTCAGGGCGCGCAGGGAATCAATCCGCGCACCGTGGAGGAGGCCGACGTCTTCGCGATCGTGGAGGAGGCGGGCCAGTTCGCCATCGAGGTGTTCTTCTTCCGCACCTATCAGAACTGGGGCAATCGCACCTATTATCCGCGCGCGGATCGGTCGCTGGCCGCCGCCGACGTGCTCGACGCCTTTCTCGCGCAATTCTACGAGGACAAGCCGGCGCCGCGTTGCGTGCTTCTGTCCCACGAGATCGAGAACGAGGCCATCCTGCAGGAGGCGCTCAGCGCGCGGGCGGGGCGCAAGGTGGAGGTGGCGGTTCCCAAGCGCGGCGAGCGGCGCGAGCTGGTGGAGCACGCCGAGAAAAACGCGCGCGAGACGCTGGCGCGCAAGCTTGCGGAAACATCGGCGCAGGAGCGCCTTCTCGTCGCGCTCGCGCAGGCGCTGGGACTGGAGACGGCGCCGCGCCGCGTGGAGATCTACGACAATTCCCACATTATGGGGACCAACGCCGTGGGCGCCATGGTGGTGGCCGGCGCGACGGGCTTCATGAAGAGCCATTACCGCACCTTCAACATCAAGGACGCGCAGGCGACGCCGGGCGACGATTACGCGATGATGCGCGAAGTGCTCACGCGTCGCTTCGCGCGGCTCGTGAAGGAGGAGGCTGAGACCGCGCCTGTGGGCGAGACGCAGAAGGACTTTCCCTCGCGGCCGGACCTCGTGCTGATCGACGGCGGCAAGGGCCAGCTCTCGGCGGCGCAGGAGGCGCTGGCCCGCGTCGGGGAGGGGGAGCGTCCGGTCGTGAGCCTGGCCAAGCGAGAGGAGGAGATCTTCGTTCCCGGGCGCAGCGAGTCGCTGCGG
>CAIXDD010000545.1 GCA_903918155.1 uncultured Hyphomicrobiales bacterium | reverse complement strand
GCATCACCGGCTTCTACAAGCCGACCGAAGGCATGATGACGCTGACGCAGGACTCCGGCGCAAGCTTCCTGCTCGAGCGCATGCCGGACTTCCAGATCAGCTGGAAGGCCAAGGTCGCCCGCACCTTCCAGAACATCCGCCTGTTCACCGGCATGACCGCGCTCGAAAACCTCATCGTCGCGCAACACAACGCCCTGATGCGCGCCTCCGGCTTTTCGCTTCTGGGCCTGCTGGGAACGCGCGGCTGGCGCGATGCGGAAGAGGCCGCGCGCGAGAAGGCGCGGGCCTGGCTTGCGCGCGTGGGCCTTCTCGCGCGGGCGGACGATCCCGCCGGCGCCCTGCCCTATGGCGACCAGCGCCGGCTCGAGATCGCGCGCGCCATGTGCGCCGATCCCCTCCTTCTGTGCCTCGACGAGCCGGCCGCCGGCCTCAACCCGCGCGAGTCGCTGGAGCTGGCGAGCCTGCTGCAATCCATGCGCGACGAATGCGGCGTCTCCATCCTCATCATCGAACATGACATGTCGGTGGTGATGCGCATCTCCGACCATGTGATCGTGCTCGACCATGGCGCGCTGATCGCCGATGGCGCGGCGCAGGACATCCGGCAGGATCCCAAAGTGATCGCCGCCTATCTCGGCGTCGAGGACGACGCGCAGCTCGCAGCGGAAGGCCTTGCGTCATGAGCGAGCCGCAGCCCGACGACATGAGGGACGCGCCGCGCGCGGGCGCGCGCCCGCTGCTCGCGCTGGAGGGCGTGGTGGCGGGCTATGGCTCCATCGTCGCGCTGAAAGGCGTGGACCTGCATGTGGAGGAGGGCGAGATCGTGACGCTGATCGGCGCCAATGGCGCCGGCAAGTCGACGCTCATGATGACGATCTTCGGCGCGCCGCGCGCCAGCGCCGGCTCCATCCGCTTCGAGGGGCGCGACCTGGCGCGCCTGCCCACCCATGAAATCGCGCGCCTCGGCCTCGCCCAATCGCCGGAAGGTCGGCGCATCTTCCCGCGCATGAGCGTGCTGGAGAATCTGCGCATGGGCGCAGCGCTCGGCGACCCGCGCTTGTTCGAGCAGGATCTCGAACGCATGTTCGCGATCTTTCCCCGCCTCAAGGAGCGGCGCGACCAGCGCGGCGGCACGCTGTCAGGCGGCGAGCAGCAAATGCTCGCCATCGCCCGCGCGCTCATGTCGCGCCCGCGCCTGCTGATGCTCGACGAGCCCTCGCTCGGCCTCGCCCCGCTCGTCGCGCGGCAGATTTTCGACGTGGTGCGCGACCTGAACGCGACGCAGGGCCTCAGCGTTTTCCTTGTGGAGCAGAACGCCTATCACGCGCTCAACCTCGCCCATCGCGCCTATGTGCTGGTGAACGGCAAGATCACCCTGAGCGGCCCGGGGCGCGAGCTGCTCGCGCGGCCCGAGATTCGCGCCGCTTATCTCGAAGGAGGGCACGGATGAACGGCCTCCTGTGGGTGGACGGGCCGGCGGCGCCCTGGAGTTTTCTCGTCGCCACCCTGGGGCTTGGCGGGCTGGCGGCTTTCGCCGCCGGGCGCGCGCTCGCCCATGCCTGGCGCCCCTTCAGCCTGTGCCTCGCCGCCAGCGCCCTCCTGGCCGCCGTCGCGGGCTTTCTGCATTACGCGCTTTTCGCCGAATCCGCGCTGCCCATTGGCGCCATCGGCGCAGCGCTCGCCGCTCTGCCCCGCGCGCCGGCCGCAGCCCTCGCCGAACTGGCGGGGCTTTTGCGCCATTACGCGGTGATCTTCCTGACCCTGAGCGGCTTTGCGGCGGCGGGGTTCAAACTCGCCCGCGCCCGCGCCCTGCGCGAACGCTACGACTTCGAATAGCCTGTCGACTTCGCCTGCGATTTGCGCCTTAATCCGCGCCGGCGCGCAGACGCCGCTGTTTTCCCAAACGAGGGGTTTTCCAATGAAGGGTCTTCGCCTTCCCGCCCTTGCCATGGCCGCCGGCCTCGCGCTGAGCGGGGTCGCCCACGCGCAGGTCAAATTCGCCATCGCAGGCCCGATCACCGGATCGAGCGCGGCTTTCGGCGCGCAATTGAAGAACGGCGCCGAAATGGCCATCGAGGACATCAACGCCGCCGGCGGAATTCTGGGGCAGAAAATCACGACCATCATCGGCGACGACGCCTCGCGCCCCGAACAGGGCGTGTCGATCGCTAATAAATTCGTCGGCGAAGGCGTGAAATTCGTGATCGGCCATTTCAATTCCGGCGTGTCGATCCCCGCCTCCGAAGTCTATCACGAGAACGGCCTGCTGCAGATCACGCCGGCCTCCACCAATCCCGCCTTCACGGAACGCAAATTGTGGAACGTGTTCCGCACCTGCGGGCGCGACGACCAGCAAGGCGCCGTCGCCGGGCGCTACATCGCCGAAAAGCTGAAGGGCAAGAAGGTCGCGGTCATCCACGACAAGACGCCCTATGGCAAGGGCCTCGCCGACGAGACGAAGAAGGCGATGAACGCGCTGGGCGTGCAGGAAGCGCTTTATGAAGGCGTGAACGTCGGCGAGAAGGATTTCTCGGCGCTCGTCTCCAAACTGCGCCAGCTCGGCGCGGATGTGGTGATGTGGGGCGGCCTGCATACGGAAGGCGGCCTGCTCGTGCGGCAGATGCGCGATCAGGGCGTGAAAGCGGTTCTGCTGGGCGGCGACGGCATCGCCTCGGCGGAATTCGCCGCCATCGCCGGACCCGGCGCCGAAGGCACGCTGATGACCTATGGCCCCGACCCGACGAAACGTCCCGGCGCCAAGGCCATCGTGCAGAAATTCGTGGAGCGCAAGATCAACCCGGAATCCTATACGCTCTACAGCTACGCCGCCGTGCAGGTCGTCAAGCAGGCGGCCGAAGCCGCCAATTCGCTCGATCCGAAAAAGATCGCCGAAGCGATGCAGTCCGGCAAGGTGTTCGACACGGTGATCGGCCCGATCTCCTATGACAAGAAGGGCGACCGGCTGGATTCCGATTACGTCATGTATGAATGGCGCAAGGCCGCCGACGGCAAGATCCTCTTCGAGGAGATGTGACGATCAAGGGGGAAGCGAGGCTTCCCCCTTTTTCGCTGCGGTGATGCGTCGGCCGCGCTCAGCCTTCCAGTTTCGCCTTGTAATGATCCCAGGTGCGCTGGAACAGGCTCGCCGACCAGAGTTTCTCACGCGCCATGCGCTGGTCTTCCGCGTCGAAGACATAGGGCTTGCCGATCTGCAGCGCCATATATTGGCGCTGGGCGTTCTCTTCCAGATAGACGGCGAGCACGAAAGCCTCGACGATGCCGGCGCCCACGGTCACCGCGCCATGCGATTTCATCAAGGCGGCCGGGCGCGGCCCCAGCACGCCGGCCAGCCGGTCCGCCATTTCGCGCGTATTGATCGAGGTGGGCGTGTCGAGCACAGGCGCGTCGCCCGGCAGCACGCCCTGCGCGAAGACGGGCAGATAGGCGTGGCCCGTCATGGACAGATAGGTCGACCATTTGGGATGGGCGTGCACCACCGCTTTCACATCCGCGCGCGCGCGATAGACGCCGGTGTGAAGATGGAATTCGAGCGGCGGATTGCCCGCGCCCTCGATCAGCCGGCCCTCCATGTCGATGGTGACGATGTCGGCGGCGGTGATGCGGCTGCGCTGGCAATTGCCCTGATTGATGAGGAGACGATCCTCGCCGATGCGGATGCTGCAATGGCCGTTGAAATCGATGATGTCGGCGCGCTCGAGCATGCGGATGCAGTCCGCGAGCTGGCGCTTGAGGGCTTCGACGTCGCTCTGTTCAGGCAGGCCGAGCCCGCCAAGGGCGTTGGACATGATGTCTGTCTCCTGTTGGGGCGGGCTCAGGCCGCGCCCACGCGCTTCTTCCAAAGATCCCAGGCGCGCAGGCCCGCGCCGAGATTCACAGCATCGGCGAGCGCGGCTTCCTGCGCATTGAGGCCGGCGATCGGGCCGCCGCCGCCCACCAGAACCGCAGACGCCTGAACGCGCGCATTCACCTCGGTGTAGACGGCGCGGAACACCGCCATCGGCAGGCTGGGGCCCACCGCGACGCTGCCATGGGCGCGCATCAGCACGACCGGATGGTCGCCGAGGCATTTCGCCAGCGCGACGCCCTTTTCATTGCTGCCCACCAGCATGTCGGTGGGGCCGAAATCCTGCGCGATGTCGAACACGGGCACGCCCTCGCTGAGGAAGGCGGCGTTGTGGAACATCGCGCGCAAGGTCGCGCCCTGCGAGGGCTGCACCAAGCCGAAGGGAATGACGGAGGGCGAATGGCTGTGCACGACGGCCATCACGTCCGGCCGCGCCTTGTAGATCTGCCCGTGGATGAAACGTTCCAGAAAGCCCGCGCGGCCCTTGTCTTCGCAAGCCACGCTGTCGAGATCGAATTCCATGATGTCGTCGGCGGTGACCAGCGCGGGCGCGAGCGAACGCGACATGAGAAAGCGGTCGGGCGCATCGGGATGGCGCATGGTGACATGGCCGAACCCGTCCACCACGCCCTGGTCGGCGAGGATGCGGCTGGCGGCCGCCAGATCCTCCAGAGCGGAGCGCGGCACCGGCCCGCCGGATCTGGAGACGGGCGCCTTGCCGCCGCCGGCGTCCGCCGGGGCGAAAGCGGCGAAAGAAGAGCCGAGGCCGCAGGCGCAGCCGCAGGTGAACAAACGCATACGTCCTCCCGACGTCATGATCGAACGCGCGCCACGCCGGCGCGTCAGGCGGGCGAAGGGCCCTGCCCCGCACCT
>CAIXDD010000544.1 GCA_903918155.1 uncultured Hyphomicrobiales bacterium | reverse complement strand
GATTCCGACGGCAAGGTGGGCGTGCGCGAAGTGATCGCCGGCCTGCTGGCCGGCGGCTTCGTGCAGGGCGAGCAGGCTTTCCCCGCAGACGAAACGGCGCCCTCCTGACCGCCTGCGCGCAGAAACCTATCCAGAAGGCGTAAGCACGCAGCGCGCAGACGCTCTTTTTTGCGCGACCGCGCGCCTTTTGCGCGACCGCGCGCCTTTTGCGCATTTCCCAAAACGCCCTCCAGCGACCATGTTTTCAGAGTCAGACATTGGAGACGAACATGGCGCTCACATTCATCGTCGGGGATGATTCCGCTGAAGTGAATTCCGGCAGCACGCCGTTGCAGGTGAAAGTCACCATCACAGAGGTCGACGCCGACAATGACGGCTTCACTGATCTCAAGGTCGATCTGGAAGTCGTGCAGGGCGACGTCGCGGATCTGCGCGGGTTCTTCTTCAATGTGGCGGACGATGCGCTGCTGAGCGCGCTTTCCGTAACAGGCGACGACATCGTGGATGCGCCGGTGTTCGACACCGACGGCGACGGAACGCCGGAGATCAGCTCCGCCTCGCCGCCGCAACCTGAGGCCGTCATTTCGCCCTACGCCTTCGAGGCGGGGCTCGAACTCGGCACGCCGGGAACGGCCGACGACGATATCGCGACGACGAGCTTCATCATCAGGGCGCCCGACACGAATCTGTCGACCGCGCTGCTTGCGAACCAGCAGATCGGCATTCGCGCGACAAGCGTGGGCGAGGATCGGGAAGGGTCGAGCAAGCTCATCGGCGTCGTTCCGTCAGAGGACGCGGAGAAGGGCTCGATCGCCGGCGTGAAATACGAGGATTTGAACAAGAACGCGCAAATCGACGGGCAGGATGCGCCGGTCTCCGGTTGGGAGATTTCGCTCTATCTCGATTCCGACGGCGAGGGCGATGCGGATGCGAACGAATTGATCGCGACCACGACGACGGATTCCAACGGCGCCTATGCGTTCGGCGATCTCGCGGCGGGCGATTACATCGTCGTCGAAGGCGCGCGCGAGGGATGGAGCAACGTGCTCGACGAGGATCTCGCGGTGAGTCTGGCGGCGGGGGAGACGGAAACCGGATACGATTTCCTCAACGCGCGCACGCCTGAAGAGCCGCCCTGCGACAATGGGGATTTCGACTGGAGCCTCGACGTCGCCTATGATTTCGCATCGCAGGTCGCCACCGCCTTCGACGTCGCCGCCAGCTATGACAGCGTGACGGATGCGGCGAGCGCCATCGCCGTCGACGTCGACGTCGAAGGCAATCTGGCGACGTTCTTCGTGGACGTGCAGGCGGTGGGCGCGGACGGGGCGAGCGAGGTCAATGTGGCGGCGGTGACCACGCAGGATTATGCGAGCCTGGTCGCCAGCGGCTATTCCGCCGTCGGCTGAGCCCGCCACGAAGTCCTCTGTCGGGTCGCAACGGGTCTCTTTTTTGCGCGTCCGCGCGCCTTTGCGCGAGCGCGCACCTTTTGCCCATTTCCCAAAACGCCCTCCAGCAATCATGTTTTCAGAGTCAGACGTCGCTCCGAACAGGGCGACGTCTCAGATGCGCGGGGGGTCTACTTAACGATATGAGGCATAACAATGGCTGAACTTCTGATCTCCAGCATCACCGTCGAAGGCGGCGGCGTCCTCGAAATCTACGCCACTGAGACGCAGGTCGGCGAGACCTCTTCCGTGACGTTCCGCATCACGACCGGCGAAGACTGGAATCCGGACTATAACCTCGACCTCAATGCGCTGTTTCTCGACTATCAGGACGGCGGCACCTCGAAACTGATCGCCGATGGCCAGAACTCCCTCAACCTTAACGGCGTGACCTATGAGGGAGCGAAGATTCAATGGGATCTGGCGCTCTCCAGCGGATCAAACGCCGGCGCGCAAGGCGGCGTGACGGTCATGGAATTCAGCGTCACGGTCAACAACTTGACGCTGGACGACATTGACGGCGCCCTTGTCGGCATTCGCGCCACCAGCACCGGCGTGGACATGCAGGGCAGCCTCAAACTGGTCGGCGAGATCGATATCCCCGAGCCCCCGCCGGTCGATAGTTTCCCCGACTTCGAGAAGGACATTTCCCACACGATCCTCGTCTTCGCCACCACGGACGGCGACACCAATGGCGACGGCTATTACACCGTGAAGATCGACGATTGGGCAGGCAGCAACGATCTCGACGCCGATCTCGACGCCATTCTCGCCTATCTGATCGAAAACGATCCGAACATCGACGCCGGCACGCAGCTCGTCGGGGCCCAGATCAAGGGCGGCAATGTCGGAACGGCCGACAACAGCTACGACGACTTCTGGGCCTATGACGGGGATTCGTCCTACACGATCGAAACCATCCCCAAGACCAGCGGCTCGGGCACCACGACGGAGATCGTGTCAGGCGACGTCGCCCCGGTCGACGTCAGCCAGCCCTATCAAAATCAGGTCGATCAAACCTATTCCTATGATCTGATCTGAGCGGCGGTCACCCGGCCTTGGCTGGGCGACGGTCCTTTGAGAACAGGATGGCGTTCGCT
>CAIXDD010000543.1 GCA_903918155.1 uncultured Hyphomicrobiales bacterium | reverse complement strand
TCCGCCTCCTGCTCGATCACGTCCACCACGTCGTCGATGGTGATCATGCCCACGAGCCGCTCGCCCGCGTCCACCACGGGCGCGGAGACGAGATTGTAGCGCTCGAACACGCGGGCGACCTCTTCCTGATCGTCGTCCACATGCACGCGCCGGCGCTCGGGATCCATCAATTCGTCGAGCCGCTCGCTGCGGCGCGCGCGCAGCAGCTTGTCGAGGAAGACGTTGCCGAGAAAGCGATGGGCGGGATCGACAACGAAGACGTCGAAGAAGGAATCGGGCGCGTCCTCGCCGAGCGCGTCGTGGATGTGGTCCAGCAATTGGCCGACGGTCCAGAACGGCGGCGCCGTCACGAGGCTGGTCTGCATGAGGCGGCCGGCGGAGCCTTCGGGATAATCGAGCGAGCGGCGCAAGGCGACGCGCTCGAGCGCCGGCAGGGCTTCGAGAATCTCCTGCTGCTCGTCTTCGGGCAGGTCTTCGAGAATCGTGAGCGCGTCGTCGCTCTCCAGCTCGTGGACGCCCTCCGCGATCGTCTCGGTGGGCAATTCCTCGAGAATGTCCTCGCGGACCGAATCCTCGACCTCGGTGAGGGCGGCGAAATCGAAGTCGCGCCCCATCAGGGCGACGAGGCGCGGGCGCAGGTCGTGTTCGAGCGCTTCGAGCACCGCGCCCAGATCGGCCTCGTGGAGGTCGCCCAGCAGGTCGAGCGCGCGCGCCGTGTCGGCGGCCTCGACCGCCTGCGCGACCGCGGCCACGAAATCGGCGCGCAGCCCCCCCTCCTCGTCGCGCGGCGCAAGGTCTTCGGCGGGCTGATCCTGCGGGGCGGCCGTGGTCATGTCGTGGAACGTCCCCGGCTGGAATGCGCGAAAGGCGGGCGTTTCGCTTGTAATGCGATTTGGACGCCCTGCGAAAGCCCTGTTTGGGCGATCCGGCGCGGCGTCAGGGCGCCTTCGTCACGGAAAATGTCCCGGAAACGTCCCAAAAGGGTCCCTTGCGGCTTTCGGGGGCTTTCCCTTCGGCTGGCGATGGGCCGCAAGGCGACCCGCCCAGGGGCTGGGCCGGGGTCGGAAAACGAAAAGAACCCCCTGATTGCTCAAGGGGTTCTTTTTCGATGAGGCATCTTGAAAAGATGGTGCGGCCAAGAGGACTCGAACCTCCACCCCGGTTAAAGGACTAGCACCTCAAGCTAGCGCGTCTACCAATTCCGCCATGGCCGCAAACAGGCGCCGGACCTGAGCCCCGCTCCACGCCGACGGTCCGAAGCCCGGCTCGTCGGCAGGCGGCCCGTCTAACAAATCAATCCGTCGGTGACAAGCGAAAGCGAGCGGCGCGCGCGGGCGGACCCCTCCGCGATATGGCGCGCCCGGGGCGTCCGGGCTAAGAAACATCCATGAGCGACGCCTTCGACGCCCCCCGCGACCCGCTGTCGCGCGCGCCTGCGCCCTGCCCTGCGCCCGCGCGCGGCGCGCTGGCCCATCGCATGGCGGCGCGCGCGGGCTCGCCGCCCGTCGAATGGCGCATCCTCGACGGGCTCGCGCCCTATGCGCAGACGCTGGCCGCCATGGAGGCGCGCGCGGAGGCGATCCGCGCGGGGACGGCGGGGGAATGCGTGTGGCTGCTCGAACATCCCCCCCTTTACACGGCCGGCACCTCCGCGCGTCCGCAGGATCTCGTGGAGCGGCGTTTCCCCGTCCATGACGTGGGGCGCGGCGGCCAATACAC
>CAIXDD010000542.1 GCA_903918155.1 uncultured Hyphomicrobiales bacterium | reverse complement strand
GAAGGCGCCAAACATTCCTACGCCAAAATGTTCGCCGCTTATCTGCGCACCTTCTCCCGCATGGGGCTGAAGGCCATTCCCATGCGCGCGGACACCGGGCCGATCGGTGGCAATCTCAGTCACGAATTCATCATCCTCGCCTCGACCGGCGAAAGCGAAGTGTTCTGCCACAAGGATTTCCTTGATTTCGAGGCGCCGCCCGCCGACATCGATTTCGATGATCGCGCCGCCATGCAGGCCATCGTGGACACCTGGACGTCGCGCTACGCCGCGACGTCTGAAATGCATGACGATGCCGCCTTCGCAGCCGTGCCGCAGGAGGATCGCGTCAGCGCGCGCGGCATCGAAGTGGGCCATATCTTCTCCTTCGGCACGAAATATTCGCAGCCCATGCGCGCCGTGGTGAACGGGCCCGACGGCAAGGAGGTCGTCGTGCAGATGGGCTCCTACGGCATCGGGCCGTCGCGTCTGGCCGCCGCGCTGATCGAGGCCAATCACGACGAGGCGGGCATTATCTGGCCGCGCGCCGTCGCGCCCTTCCATGTCGGCCTCGCCAATCTCAAAGTCGGCGATGCGGCGACCGATTCCGCCTGCGCGGACCTTTACGCGAAGCTCACGGCGGCGGGCGTGGAGACGCTCTACGACGACCGCGACGAGCGGCCCGGCGCGAAATTCGCAAGTTTCGATCTCATCGGCCTGCCGCATCAGCTTATCGTCGGCCCCAAGGGCGTCGCCGTCGGCGAGGTGGAGGTGAAGGACCGCCGCACGGGCGCGCGCGAGTCGCTCTCGCCTGAGGCCGCGCTCAATCGCCTCGTCGCGCTGTCCGCGTGATCCCATGACGCGCGCCCCCGATCCGTTCGCATCGTTTCAGGACGAACCCACGGGGGCGCGGCCTTTCGCGGCGTTCGAATGGATGGTCGCGCTGCGTTATCTGCGCGCCCGGCGCGCGCAGGGTTTCGTGTCGGTGATCGCAGGCTTCTCCTTCCTCGGCATTTCGTTGGGCGTGGCGACGCTCATCGTCGTGATGTCGGTGATGAACGGGTTTCACATCGAGCTGATGAGCAAGATCATCGGCGTGAACGGGCATGTCTTCCTGCAGGGCTCCGAAACGCCGCTCAACGATTATGACGAGGTGATCGCGCGCATCGCCAAAGTGCCCGGCGTGAAGGTCGCGCTGCCCATCGTGGAGAGCGCGGCGGGCGTCTCCTCGCCCTATCAGCAATCGGGCGCGCTCGTGCGCGGCGTGCGCGAACGCGACATCAAGCGCCTGCCGGGCGTGGCGGAGAATGTGCGGCTTGGCACGCTCGACGGATTCGACGGCGCCGAGGGCGTGGCCATCGGACAGAAGCTTGCGGAAAATCTCGGCGTGCACATCGGCGACCGCGTGACGCTGCTCACCGCGCGCGGCGCGCAAACGCCCTTCGGCGTCACGCCCCGCATCAAGGCTTATCCCGTCGTCGCCATTTTCCAGATCGGCGTGTCCGAATTCGACGGCATTTTCGTCTTCATGCCCTTCGAGGAAGCGCAAGCCTTCTTCAACAAGGAGGAGGAGGCGACGCTCATCGAAGCCTTCGTGGACGATCCTGAAAATATGGACGCGCTGCGCGCGCAGCTCGACCGGGCTGTCGGGCGCCCGATGATCATGACGGACTGGCGCCAGCGCAATCGCTCCTTCTTCGAGGCGCTGAAGATCGAGCGCACCGTGATGTTCCTCATTCTGACGCTGATCGTTCTGGTGGCGGCGCTCAACATCATTTCCGGCCTCACCATGCTGGTGAAGGACAAGGGCCGCGCCATCGCCATTCTGCGCACCATGGGAGCCACGCGGGGCGCGATCATGCGGGTCTTCTTCATCACGGGCTCGGCCATCGGAATCGCCGGCACGCTGGCGGGTTTCGCGCTCGGCCTGCTCGTGGCGCATAATCTCGAACCGCTGCGCCAGTCGCTCAATACGCTGCTGGGCCTTAATCTGTTCGATCCGAATTTCTATTTCCTCTCGCGTCTGCCCTCGGTCGTCGTCACCGGCGACGTCGTGTTGATCGTGACGCTCGCGCTGACGCTCTCCCTGCTTGCGACGATTTTTCCGGCCTGGCGCGCCGCCAAACTCGATCCTGTCGAAGCCCTGCGATACGAGTGAGCGCGTGACCGATCCCGTTCTCTTTCTTCAAAATGTGGTGCGCACCTATCATCAGGCGGACAAGCCGCTTGACGTGCTGCGCGGGGCGGAGCTTGCGCTCTGGCCGGGCCAGTCGGTCGCCTTGATCGCGCCCTCGGGCGCGGGCAAGTCGACGCTGCTGCATCTGGCGGGGCTGCTGGAACGTCCGGACGGCGGCGAGGTTTACGTCGGCCATGAGCCGACCGCGCATATGGAGGACGAGGCGCGCACGAGCCTGCGACGGCTCGAGATCGGCTTCGTCTATCAATTCCATCATCTTCTGCCGGAATTCTCCGCGCAGGAGAATGTGATGCTGCCGCAGATGATCCGCGGCCTGTCGCGCCGCGTCGCCAGACAGCGCGCGGGCGAATTGCT
>CAIXDD010000541.1 GCA_903918155.1 uncultured Hyphomicrobiales bacterium | reverse complement strand
CCGCGCCAGACGCGCCAGAACGCCGCCGGACGTATCGACGCGCAAGGTGACGCGCGCCCCGGGCCGCTGCGCGCAAAACGCCCGCGCGCAGGCCCCGAGCGCCTCGCGCACCGCGCCCGCGCACAGGATGCGCAAAGCAAGACCTTCGCCTTCGCCTTCCCCCTCGCCCGCGCTCTCGCCAAAAGACAGACTGTCGCTCACGCCGCGCCCTCCGCGCCGCCGTGACGGCCACGGCGCAACACGACAAAGCGCATGCGGGCGCGAGGACGTCAACGCAGGACGGAGGGCGCCGATGCGCCGGGCCCGCAGAGCGCCGGCGGCGCCCGCAGGCGGCGCGCGCGCGCAAGCCGCACCACGGCGAGCAACAGGCACAGGCTGGTCAGGAAGAAGGCCGTATCGAAGACCACGCCGCGAAAGCCCGCGCGATGCGCGATCTGGCCGATCGCCGACAAAAGCGCCGCTGCGCAGAACGTATGCAGCGAATAGCGACCAAGCGTCGAGACGCAAATCCAGGTCCACGCCGCATGGCGCGCAAGCCACGCGCCGATAGGCCCGCTCAGCCGCGCGACCACCAGCGCGAGCGCGAGGAAATGCAGGAGCCGCATCGGCCCCAGATCGCCCTTGTCCCAAAGGGCTTTCTGCAAGGCGCCGCGCGTTGCGACGTTTTGGTCGGGCAGGCCGACATGCATGGCCAGGGCCGCGACGGCCAGCAGCGCGACGGCGGCGCCGATCAGCAGACGCGAGGCGAGGAAAGACGCGCATGTCTCGCGCGCGCGCCCGCAGACGTAACCCAGGACGAACAGAAACTGCCAGGCGAAGAGATTGAAATACCATTGCCCCTCCTGCGGCCAGGCAGGCGCGTCGATTCCGCTGGCGCGGGCGAACAGATAGACCGCGCAGGATGTCGTGAGCAGGCCCGCAAGTCCCACGCCTGCGGCCCGCAACACGAAGGGCGACAGCAGCGCCAACAGGACATAGAGCGGCAGAATGTCGAAATAGCGCAATTGATGCGTGAGCAGAAAAACGCCTGCGAGCGTGGACGCATCCATGCGCTGCGTGCCGTTCTCGGCCAGAATGCCGGGATCGCCTTTCAGACAGGCGACGAAATACATCGTCATCAGGATGAATGTGAACAGAACATGCCAGACATAGATCTTGCCCGCGCGCAGCCATTCGGCGCGGATGTCGCCCCGTGGGCCGGCGCCGCGCATGGCGAGCGCGAGCCCCGCAAGAAAGATGAGCGCCTCCGCCGCGTCCGACCAGCCGTATTGACGATGGGTCAAGCGCGACAGGGCGTTGCCCGGCACGTGATTCACGAGAATTTCAAGAAGCGCGACGCCGCGCAAAAAATCGATCGCGTTGGGAGATCGCATCGTCAAAGCCAGGCGCGCCATGCGCGCCATCACGTTAAGCTGCCAAAACTTGCCCGCGCTTTAATTCCCTTGCGGCAGTCGCGCGGAAAAGATGCGCGGCGCGCAGCCCAGACCAAGCGCGCGCCTCCTGTTGCGGAAACAGGCGCGGGAGCGATAATCTGCGCGCGTCAAGCGCCTGCCGGGCGCAGGGAGGAATGGATGACACGCATGTTGAGACGAGCCGCCGTGATCGGAGCCGCGCTCGGCCTGGCCGGAACGCCGGCTCTCGCGCAAGGCGCCGCCGAATTCTACAAGGGCAAGACGGTGACCATCGTCGTGGGCATCGAACAGGGCACGGGCTTCGATCTTTACGGGCGCGCGCTCGCCCGCCACATGGGACGCCACCTGCCCGGCGCGCCGACGTTGATCGTCAGCAATATGCCAGGCGCCAGCGGCCTCGTGGCCTTCAACTGGCTCGCCAATGTCGCGCCCAAGGACGGAACCGTCTTCGCCACGGCCTCCTTCTCCGTGCCGTTCGAACCGATGTTCGGCAATGACGCCGCACGTTTCAAAGGCCCGCAATTGGGCTGGGTCGGCAATATGGATTCAGGGGTCAGCGTCTGCCTCGCGCGCAAGGATTCAGGCGTCGAGACCTGGGCGGACGCGCGCGCCAAGACGCTCACCGTCGGCGCCGCCGGCCGCGGCGGCGCGATCAGCCAGGCGGCGCGCACGCTCATCGAACTCGACGGCGCCAAGCTCAATCTCATCGAAGGCTATGTGGGCACGGCAAGCGTGAAGCTCGCCATCGAGCGCAATGAAGTGCAGGGCATTTGCGGCATCTCCCTGTCCACCGTGCGCTCGCAATGGCAGGATCTCTACGACAGCGGCCTCGTGCGCAATCTGCTGCAATTGGGCGCGAAGGCCGATCCCTCGCTGGTGGGCGTCCCGTTCATTTTCGATCTCGCCAAGACCGAAAGCGACCGCCAGCTCTACAATCTCATCTTCGGCCCGCAAGGTCTCGGCCGTTCCTTCGCGGCGCCGCAGGACGTGCCCGCCGACCGGCTGGCGGCCTTGCGCGCGGCCTTCACCGCGACGATGAACGACAAGGCCTTCCTCGAAGACGCGCAGAAGGCGAAACTCGACATCCAGCCGCAGACCGGCGAAGAAGTGCAGAAATTCGTGGAAAGCACCTACGCTTCTCCGCCCGCTGTGGTGGAGCGCGCCAAGAAAGTGCTGGGGCGCTGAGCTTTCCGCGTTCGCGCTTAAAAAAAAAAAAAAGGCCGCCGGCGAGACGATCGCCGGCGGCTTTTCCGTCACGGGCCCGCGCGGGTCAGCGCGAGAATTTCTTGTATTTCAGGCGATGGGGAATGACGCTGTCCACGCCCAGACGGCGCTTCTTGTCTTCCTCGTAATCGTAGAAATTGCCCTCGAACCATTCCACATGGCTGTCGCCTTCGAAGGCGAGGATATGGGTGGCGATGCGGTCGAGGAAGAAGCGATCATGCGAGATGATGACGGCGCAGCCGGCGAAATCCGCCAAAGCCTCCTCCAGCGCGCGCAAGGTCTCCACGTCGAGGTCGTTGGTGGGTTCGTCGAGCAGCAGGACATTGGAGCCGCTCTTGAGCATTTTGGCCAGATGCACGCGGTTGCGCTCGCCGCCGGAGAGCATGCCGACCTTCTTTTGCTGATCGGCGCCCTTGAAGTTGAACGCGGAGCAATAGCCGCGCGAATTGATTTCGCGCTTGCCGAGATAGATCACGTCGTTGGAGCCCGAGATCTCCTCCCAGACGGTCTTCTTGTCGTCGAGGGCGTCGCGCGACTGGTCCACATATCCAAGCTGCACGCT
>CAIXDD010000540.1 GCA_903918155.1 uncultured Hyphomicrobiales bacterium | reverse complement strand
GGGATCCTCGAACTCGAAAGAGTCGAACCCGGAAACGTCGCGGGAGCCTGTCCCGCAGCCGTTTCCGCGAAAGATGAAATCAGACGAGCACGTCCGTCCACAATTCGGACGGATCGGGCTCGGGATCATGGGTGGCGAATTCCGCGGCTTCCGCGACGATGGCGCGCACGCCCGCGTCGATCTTCTTGAGATCGTCCTCGGTCGCGAATTTGGCCTTGAGGAGCCGCGTGCGCACCTGCTCGATGGGATCGTGCTCGTCGCGCACGCGCTGCACTTCTTCCTTCGAGCGGTACTTCGCGGGATCGGACATGGAATGCCCGCGATAGCGATAGGTCTGCATTTCGAGAATATAGGGGCCGTTGCCGTCGCGGCACCATTTCACCGCATGATCGGCGGCGGCCTTCACCGCGCGCACGTCCATGCCGTCGACCTGCTCGCCGGGAATGTTGAAGGACAGCCCGCGCTTGGAGAAATCCTGCTGCGCGGAGGCGCGGCTCACCGCAGTGCCCATCGCGTAGCGATTGTTCTCGATGATGAAGATCACGGGCAGCTTCCAGAGCTGCGCCATGTTGAAGCTTTCGTAGACCTGTCCCTGATTGGCGGCGCCGTCGCCGAAATAGGTCAGGCTCACATTGTCGTTGCCGCGATATTTATTCGCAAAGCCAAGGCCCGCGCCCAGCGACACCTGCGCGCCGACGATGCCGTGGCCGCCGTAGAAGCGCTTCTCTTTCGAGAACATGTGCATGGAGCCGCCCTTGCCTTTCGACAAGCCGCCGCGCCGGCCGGTCAGCTCCGCCATCACGCCCTTGGGGTCCATGCCGCAGGCCAGCATGTGGCCGTGGTCGCGATAGCCGGTGATGACCGCATCGCCCTCCTTGGAGGCCATCTGCACGCCCACCACCACGGCTTCCTGGCCGATGTAGAGGTGGCAGAAGCCGCCGATCAGGCCCATGCCGTACATCTGGCCCGACTTCTCCTCGAAGCGGCGGATCAGCAGCATGGATTGATACGCCGCCAATTCCTGCTCGCGGGAGAATTGCAGCGCGTTGGCGCCGCCATGCGCCTGGGCCTTGCCTGCCTTGGCTGCTGCTTTCGCGCCGCCCTTCGCGGCGGCGGTGCGGGCGGTCGTGCGTGATGCGGCCATATGCGGTCCCCTTGAGAGCGTCTGCTCTCCCTACAAAGGTATAATCCGCTGACCATAAACGAGCGCCGCGGGGAAATCGAGAGCGCGGCGGCAGTCATCCGAATGCTAGTTAATGCACTGACTTCAATAAGCTTTCAGCGAATTAACCGGAATCGGGTTATTCGAATTGTCGCAAGGCCCCGCTTCGGGCTTCATTTCGGCAGGAAAACGACCACGTCGTTGCGGTGGACGCGCCCCAGCAGGACCCGCGCCTCCTCCTCCAGAATGTCGCGCTCGACGGATTCGGCCCGCAGCATGGCGATGCGCCGCTCCAGCGCCGTGCGTCCGCTCACCAGCGCGTCGCGCTCGCTTTGCAGCGCGCTGATCTGGAGGCGGTGCTCCTCCTTCGTCTTGAGCCCGCGATTGCCGTTCACGGCATGCCAGACGAAATAGGAGGAGACGGCGCCGGAGACGCAATACAACACGAGGGGAATCAGGAAGGCGCGCAGCCGGCGACGTTTGACCATGCGGCGATGCTTCTCCCCAAATAGTGAACGACGCGTTAACCGGGAGCGCCGCCGCGCGCGCGACCGGGCGGCGCCCGCAGCCCTCGCGCGCTTGCCTCAAAAGCCCGGCGCGGTGGAGACTGCGCCGCCACAGGAGCCCCCATGACAGCCCAGACGCCCGCCGCGCCAGTCGCGCCCGCCGCCCGACCCGCCTCAGCCGCCGCCCGCCGCGAGCGCCTGCGCGCCATTCTCGCGGGCGGCGCATGCGTTCACCCCGCCTCCACATGGGATCCGATCTCCGCGCGCATCGCGCAGGAGGCCGGCTTTGAATGCGGCATGCTGGCGGGCTCCGTCGCCTCGCTCGCCGTGCTGGGCGCGCCGGACCTGATCCTGCTGACGCTCAGCGAATTCGCGGAGACCGCGCGGCGCATCTCCCGCGCCTGCGACCTGCCCGTCATCGCCGACGCCGACCACGGCTATGGCAATGCGCTGAACGCGTGGCGCGCGGTCGAGGAGCTGGAGAGCGCGGGCGTCGCGGGCCTCACCATCGAAGACACCGAGCTGCCCCGCCCCTTCGCGCAGGCGGCGACGACATTAGTGTCGCGCGCGGAAGCGGCGGGCAAGGCGAAAGCCGCGCTGGCGGCGCGCAGCGATCCGGGCCTGTGCGTCTTCGGGCGCACGGGGGCGCTTGCGGTGGGCGGGCTGGAGGAGGCGGTCGAGCGGCTGAAGGCGTTTCAGGATCTGGGCGTCGACGGCGTGTTCCTGACGGGCGCCACGCGACGCGCCGAGATCGAGGCGCTGGCGAAGGTCGCGCGCACGCCGCTCCTGCTGGGCGGGGCGCCGAAAGATCTGCTCGACCGCGCCTTTCTCGCCGCCCATGGCGTGCGCGTGGCGCTGCAGGGGCACCAGCCCATCGCGGCCGCCGCCGCCGCGATCGAGGCGACGATGCGCGCGCTGCGCGCGGGCGAGGACCTGCCCCCGCTGGCGAGCGCGCCGCGCATGGAGGCCCTGAGCGCGGGCGCGCTCTGGCGCGCGCGCACGCAGGACTTTCTGGAGTGAGGCTCAGGCCGGGCGGATGACGTCCAGCCCGCCCATATATTTGCGCAAGGCCTCCGGCACGACGACGGAGCCGTCGGCCTGCTGGTGGTTCTCCAGCACGGCGACGAGCGCGCG
>CAIXDD010000539.1 GCA_903918155.1 uncultured Hyphomicrobiales bacterium | reverse complement strand
CGGCGACGGACGGGGACGCAGGACGGAGGCGACCATGGCGAGCATCGCGCGCCCCACGGCTTCGCCGTCGAAACAAGGATCGACCGCGCGGCGCCAGAACAGGCCCTCGGCCAGCGCGTTCATGCTCGCGACGAGATCGCGCACCGGCAGCGCGGGCGCGATTCGCCCGGCGGCGATCGCGCGTTCGAGGATCTGCGCCAGCGAGGCGCTCACGGATTCGTCGAAGCGCGCCATCATGTCGGCCACGGCGGCGTTGCGCGTCGCCTCCGCGGCGACCTCAAGGCACAATACGGATTTCTCGCGCGGCTGGTTCAGCACGCAGCGCGCGAATGTCGCGGCCATGCCTTCGACGAAATCGGCGGCCTGCGCCATGGGCGCGAAATTCGCCAGCACTTCGTCGCGATTGCGCGCGACGATGCCGCCCACCAGCGCCTCTTTCGAATCGAACCATGTATAGAGCGCGCCGGGGCTGACGCCGGCCTCCTTGCAGATGTCCTGCATCGTCGCGCCGCGAAAGCCCGCGCGGACGAAACAGCGCTCCGCCGCATCGAGGATGCGCGCGCGGCGCTCGTCCTGCTGGTCCTTGGTGAGCTTGGGCATGAGCTGTAAGCCTGATCGCAGGGCGCGCGAAAGCGGGCGCGCAGGACGCGATAAAAAAGAATGAATATTCGTTTTTCATTTTCAAGGGGGAGAGTCAAGCCCAACAGCCGCGCTGAAGCGCTCCGCCGCGCGATCTAGCGCGAGCGCAAGCCTGTCCGAGCGAAGCCGGCCGCGGAATCGGCCCGTCGTGCGGCGAGCGCCTATTCCGCCGCCTTGGGCAGATGGGCCTGCGCATCGATCATCTTGCCCGGATTGAACAGGCCTTGCGGATCGAACAACATGCGCACGCGCGCCATCAGCTCGAATTCGATCGGGTCCTTCTGGCCGACGACGCGGGTGAAATTCTCCACGCCCACGCCATGTTCGGCGCAGATCGAACCGCGGTGGCTCCAGATCAATTCGTCGATCTCCCGCTCCACGCGCGCGCAGAGCGCGTCGAAGCCGGGATCCTCGTGCTCTCCCTTGGGGAAGATCGACATATGCAGGTTGCCGTCGCCCACATGGCCGAAGGCGATCACGCGCATGTCTTTCTGAATCGCCTCCGCGCGCGCCTGCGCCTCGCGCAGGAAGGGAACGATGCGGTCGATGGGCACCGAGGCGTCCCATTTCAGCTTCTTGCCGGCGATCAGGCGCAGCGGCGGAATCTCGTCGCGCAAATGCCAGATATTGGCTTCCTGCGTGAGGTTCTGCGCCAGGGCGGCGTCGGTGACGAGGCCCGCTTCGAGCGCCATTTCGAAAAAGGCCTCGAACTTGTCGTCCACGGGCTGTTGACCGGAGAAGCGCACGATCACATACCATTCCGCGCGCGTCTCCACGGGGCGCGTGAGATGGGGATGTTTGGCGAGCGCCAGCTCGTAAGTATGGCCCGGCGCCAGTTCGAACGCCGTGAGTCCTTCGCTGGCGATGGAGCGGGCGAGCACGAACAAATCCATCAGCCGGTCGATGTCCGCCACCGACGCCCACATGGATTTTTCATGGGCGGGGCGCGGATGGAGTTTCAGCACCGCCTTGGTGACGACGCCCAGCGTGCCTTCCGCGCCGATGAACAGATGTTTCAGATCGTAGCCGGAGGAATCCTTGCGCAAGGCGCGCAGGCCGTTCCACACGCGCCCGTCCGGCAGGACGACTTCGAGCCCCAGCACCTGGTCGCGCGTATTGCCGAAGCGCAGCACATTGATGCCGCCCGCATTGGTGGAGACGCCCCCGCCCACGGTGGCCGAGCCGCGCGCGCCCCAATCCATGGCGAAGGCGCGGTCGACCTTGGCCGCCGCGTCATGGATCGATTGCAGGATCACGCCCGCCTCGGCGGTCACGGTGTAGCTGTCGGGGTTCACGGAAAGGATCTTGTTCATCCGCGCCAGCGAGAGGATGACGCAGGCCCGCTCGCCGCGCGGCACAGAGCCCCCGCACAGGCCCGTATTGCCGCCCTGGCTGACGATGGCGAGCCCGTGGCGGGCGCAGATGCGCACCACCTGCGAGACTTCCTCGGTGGAGGCCGGCCGCGCCACCAGCAGCGCCTCGCCCTTATAGACGCCGCGCACGTCGGTGGAATAGGTCGCCATATCGGCGCCCTCCACGACGCCGCGCGGGCCGAGCGCGGCGCGGATTTCGGCGAGCGCGGAATCAAAGGTCGCATTGGACGTCATGGCGTTTCCCCTCGGAGCGACGACAGTCTAGCCGCGGGCCCGCCGCAGGAAAAGTCGATCCGGATGTGATCCGCCCCGCAAGACGCTCCGTAATTTGCGCAGAAGCATGTCCTCCCATGGAGCTTCTATCACTGGACCCCGCCGCCTTCGGGCGCGCGGGGTTCTTTTCTACCCTGCAAAGCCAAGATGAAGCAAAACGCCGAGACGCGCGCCGCCTCGGCGCATGCGGGACCTTTGAGGCGACACGCGCCCCTGCGGTTGCTAGATTGTCGCCAATCATAAACCAGAGCCGCCCTCGGGACGGAAACGCGAGCCCCTCTTGATCGTCACGCGCATTTTCGGCGGCGCCAGCCGCGCGCTCGCCACGCCGCTCTTCCGGCGCTATTGGCTCGGCCATTCCACGGCGACGGTGGGGCGCTGGATGTACCGCACGGCCGTGGGCTGGCTGGCCTGGGAGCTGACCCATTCCACCGGCTGGCTTGGCGCCCTGGCTTTCGCGGACCTGCTGCCGACGGTCGTGCTCTCGCTGGTCTCGGGCGCCGTCGCCGACCGCATCGGCTTCATGCGCATCATCAATTTCAGCCAGATGTGCGCGACGCTTCTGGCCGCCCTTCTGGCCGCGCTCATCTTCACGGACCAGATCGGCATCGGCTCGCTCATGGCGATCACCTTCGCGCTGGGCGCGGCCGAAGCCTTCGGCCAGCCCGCCCGCATGTCGGCGGTGAACGCCATGGTGAGCAAGCGCGATCTCTCCTCCGCCATCGCGCTGGGCTCGGCCTCCTTCAACGGCGCGCGCATCATCGGTCCCGCCATCGCCGGCGCGTTGATCGTGTGGGTGGGCGCGGGCGTCGTGATCCTTCTCTGCACGCTCACCTTCGCCCTGTTCTACATGCAGACGCGCCGGATCACCCTCGCCGAGACCGCATCGCCCCGGCGCGGCTCCGGCGGCTTGCTGGCGGACGCGCGCTCAGGCGTCGCCTATATGTTCGGCCATGACGCGATCCGCTTCGTGATGATCCTGCTGGCGGCGACGAGCTTCTTCATACGCCCGGTGATCGAATTGCTGCCCGCCGTGTCCGGCCAGATTTTCGAGGCCGGCCCGACGGGCCTGGCCTTGCTCCTCGCCTCCATCGGAACGGGCGCGCTGAGCGCGAGCCTCGTTCTGGCGCGCCGCGGCCAAATGGCGGGGCTGACCTTCGTCCTTGTGCTCTCGACGCTCGTCACCGGACTAGCCCTCGCCCTTGCGATGCAAGCCGACGGCATCTGGCTCGCCAGCCTCGCCCTCTGCGTGATGGGCGCCTTCATGCTGGCTGGAAACGTGAGCGCGCAGACGCTCGTGCAGAACAGCGTCGATCCCGCCTTCCGCGCGCGCGTGATGAGCCTCTACATCATTTTCGCCTATGGCCTGCCCGCCATCGGCGCCGCGCTGATGGGATGGATCGCCACCAGCGTCGGCCTGCAGGCGACGATCGCGGGCGGCGCGCTCTTCATGATCGGCTTCTTCGTCTGGTCATGGCCGCGACGCAAGGCGATCGCCGCCCAGCTCGAAAGCGAACGCGCCGGCGGCTGATCGACGCCGCGCGAATGCGCCGCGCCTGCGCCTAGAGACGGACTTCGATCAGCTTGGGGCCCGGCGCGGCGAGCGCGCGCGCCAGCGCGTCGGCGAACCCCTCCGCATCCTCCACGCGCACGCCCGGCACGCCCATGCCCTTGGCCAAAGCCACGAAGTCCAGCTCCGGCCGGTCGATGGAGGTCAGTTCGAGCGATTTCGGCCCCAGAGCGCCCGCGCCCATGTTCACGGATTCATTGTTGAGGATCTGGTAGCGGCGATTGGCGAAAATGATCGTCGTCACGTCGAGACCTTCGCGCGCCTGCGTCCACAAGGCTTGAATCGTATACATGGCGCTGCCGTCGCCCACCATGCACACGACCTTGCGGTCGGGGCAGGCCATGGCGGCGCCTGTCGAGGCGGGCGGGCTGAAGCCGATGGAGCCGCCCATGTTCTGCAAGGTGTCATGCGGCGCCGCGCCGCCCGTGAGCGCATAGGTCTCGCGCCCCGTGGTGAGCGATTCATCCACGAGGATGCAATTCTCAGGCAGGCCGTCGCGCAAGACGTCGGCCACCGATTGCGGAGTGAGCGGCCCGCGCGCCCCGCCGCGCTGCGCGCGCGGCTGAACCTGCGCCCGCGCCGCGCGCGCCTGCACGAGGTCGCACAAGGCCTCGAGCGCCGCCAGGCCGTCGCCGCCGGCGGGGCAGACCTGATGGCTCCGCGCGCCGTCCGCCTTCAGGAGCGAGGGCTTGTCGGGATAGGAGAAGAAGGCGACCGGCTCGCCGGTCTCGATCATGACGAGATGTCTGAACGGTTTCAGAAAGGCGATGGCGGGATCCACCGCATAGGGAATGCGGCTCACCGCCACGCGGCCCACGCCGCGCTCGATGCGCGCGCTGAAGAATTGCGCGGCGACCACGCAGCCCGTCTTCGCGCCGATGCGTCCGGCGATGTCGAGCGGGCCCGCGCGCAAGGCGCGCCCGCCCAGAATGACGAGCGTCGGCTCGCCGCCGAGCAAGGCGCGCGCGGCGCTCTCCAGCGCGTGCGCGTCGATGCGGCTGTCGTCTTGCGCGCGCACGAGCGGCGCGGGCCCCGATGAAGGGCCCCAGGCCACGTCGCCGGGCAAGACAAGCGTGGCGATCTCCGCCTTGCGCGCCCCCGCCCGCGCGATGGCGGCGGCGGCGTCGCGCGCCACGTCGGCCGATGTCTGGGACCGATGCGTCCAGTGAGAGATCGCGCGCGCCATGCCCATGAGATCGGACGTGAGCGGCGCGTCATACTGCAGATGCGCGCTCGCATGATCGCCCACGACATTCACCATGCCGGAGCCCGCGCGCCGCGCGTTATGAATATTGGCCATGCCGTTGGCGAGGCCCGGCCCCAGATGAAGCAGCGTCGCCGCCGGCTTGTCGGCCATGCGGAAATAGCCGTCGGCCGCCCCGGCCGCCACGCCCTCGAAGAGGGTGAGCGCGCAACGCAGGCCCGGCGCGCGATCCACGGCTGCGAGAAAATGCATTTCCGACGTGCCGGGATTGGCGAAACAGGTCTCGACGCCGGCGCCCGTCATCGTCGCCAGAAGACTTTCCGCTCCATTCATGCGTCGTCGTCCATCTTTATTGCGCCGGCGACCATGACAAGCGCCGCGCGCGAAATCAATCCGCTCGGGTCAGCGCCGCGCGCAAGGCGGCGCGTCTTTCGGCCTTGTACATGTCCTTGTAGCTGCGCGGGCCAAGCGGGCCCTGCTCCACCTTGACGCAGCCGAACACCGGCCCGGGCGCGGAGAGGAACCAGTCGATCTTGCGCTCGAAGGACTCGATGTCGGAGACGGTGAAGGCGCTTGCGATCTGCGCGGCGCGGGCGTGCCCTTCGAAATCCGCTTCGGGATTGGGAATGGGATGGCCGCCATTGGCTTCATAGGTGCCGTTCTGAAACACCAGATGGGTGAAATTCTTCGGCGCGACGCGGCCGATGGTGACGAGCGTGCCGAGATTCATCAGCAGCGAGCCGTCGCCGTCGAGCACGACCACGCGCCGTTCCGGCCGCGCGAGCGCGAGGCCGAGCCCATGCGAAGAGGCCAACCCCATGGCGCCCGACGAATAATAATTGAGCGCGCGATCGGAGATTTCGATCCAGTCGGACGCCGAACTATAGGTGGCGACCACGATCTCGTCGGTGATCTTGCGCGCGAGAAGCTCAAGCGCCTTGCGACGGTCGATCATGCGCGCGCCTCCGGACGTCCGCCGATCAGAATCGCCCGCGGCCGCGACTCGCGCCAGGCGTCGTCGAACATGGCGGAGATCGCAGGCGCGTCGTCGTCCGTCTCAATGCAGACATGGGGAATGCCGAGCACGTCGAGAATGGGCTCGACGATGCGCACGCCAAAGCGACGCGACTCGGCCGGCGGCGTTCCGGGCTCTTTCCCCAAAAGGCCGATCATCAGAACGATGGGAAGCTTCTGCTCGCAGGCGACCCCGCGAATGGCGTTCATCGCATAAAGAAAGCCGGTGTATTGCACGAGAATGGCGGCGCGCTTGTCGCCATAGGTGAGGCCGGCGGCGATGCCCAGGCACTCATCCTCCTTGCAGACGCGGATGAGCTGGAAATCGGGATCTTGCGCGATGGGCGCCAACAGGCCGTGGGACGTGTGAAGATCCGGCACGGAGAGAACATGGCTCACGCGCGCCTTTTTCATCTGCTCGATGATCGTGGCGCCGCGCAATGTCAGCGCCGCTGCGGTTGTGGTCACGCCGTCCTCCCTCGCGCCGGCTTGTCGCGCCGGCTCAGACGCAGTTTCCCTCAGGACGCGCGGCTTGGCAAATCGCGTTCTTCGGGAGCGGCCGGCGCCGGCGGCGCAGCGGCTTCCGCGGCGCGCAGGCGGCGCTCGGCCCATACCAGAACGCATGACGCGACGACGGAGGCGCTCGCCACCGCCGCCAAAAGCTCCGCCAGGGGATGATTGACGATCATGACGTCATTGAAATAATCATGCAGGAAGGCAACGGCTGACGCGCAGACCACAATATAGACGCCTTCGATCTTCATCCGCCAGAGCAGGACCAAGGCCAGCAGAAACAAGCCGAACAGGATCGCTAGGAGAAAGAGAAAAGAGCCGCCGAGTCGATTGAATTGCGCCTCGTGGAAAGCCTCAAGCTCCTGCGGAAGTTTCGTCCATTCGCCCAACTCGGCGCCGAAAACGGCGATCATACCGATCACGCTCAGCATGATTCCAAGCCTGATCGGCGATTTGAACGTGATCATGAACCCCCCTATGCCGCTGACGAAGCCCCGTGCTGCGGGGACTTTTGAGACGCAAGCCCGACGCGTCGGCGCTCTCATCGGGCGTCTGGCGCACGAGGAAGCCCGTAACCGCAGGCTCCGCCCGCAACGATCGACTTCGAAACTTGCTCGCGTCTTCTTATCACCTGCGTCTTCGCGCCGTCCATCCGCGCGCACGCAGCCGTCCAAGGCCCTGATCAAGGCATTGATCAAGGCTTGAGGCCAGTTTTGGCGCCAAGTTTGGCGCGAAGTTTGGCGCGAAGTTTGGAGCCCGGCGGCGCGCGCCTGGTCCTAGAGCTGGTAGATATAGGCTTGGGAGACCGAATATTTCTTGGCGAGCGCCGCTGCGCTGGCGCCCTTGCTGCGCTCCGCGCGCAGCATCTTGCGGAACTCGACCAGCTCGCGGCCGGATCGACGGATCCTTTTGCGGGCGGCGGGCCGGCCTTTGCCTGCGGCGTTCGACGCCGAATTCGATTTCGCATGCGCGGCGATGATCTTTTCTGCGATCGAAACCAGCTTTTTCAGCTGCGCTATTTCCTTGGTCGAAAGGCTCATCGCAT
>CAIXDD010000538.1 GCA_903918155.1 uncultured Hyphomicrobiales bacterium | reverse complement strand
GTCCTTGCGGAACTTCTCCAAATCGGGGAACTGGCGATCAAAGAACTGGAGGAATATGCCGCCCAGTCCTTGCGGGAAATGGTCGAGCTGATCGAGTGAGATAAGGCCTTGTTGGAGATCGTGGCACACTCGCTCGACATACAGGAACACGCCTTCGCTCTTTTCCAGAATTTGCTCCACGAGCCGGTCGGCGTCCGGGCGGCCTTTGAGTTGCGGCGCAAGTTCGTGGCGGAAGTATTCGCGGAGGTCGGCACGGTTAACCTCAGTCCGGGTGTCAAGCACGAACGGTTTCAGCCCTTGCAGCGGCGACTTGACCGCGCTTTCCGGACGGCTAGTGACAACGAGGCCGAGCCAGTCGGGCAGGCGCGGGACGTGGCGCGCGAGCATTTCCACGAGCGGGTTGCGCCCTGCTTCGTCGGCTTCGTCGAGCGCGTCAATCACGATCAGATACCGCTCCCGGCCGCCGTGGATGACGGAGCGGAGCGGGTTGGCGAGGAGGTAGTCGAACAGTTCCGCCGAGTCTTTGCAGTCCAGTTTGGAGATCTCCGGCAGGGTCAGCAGGAGCTTGCGATAATCCGGGAGCCGCGTGGCGAGTTGGAAGGCGAGGCTGCGGACGACCCGTTGCGCGTTGCGGTGGTCGGGCTTGTCCCATTCGACGAACTGGGCCGCGATGACCTTGTCCCGCCCGAAGTGGGTCAGGTGCGCGGCGAAGGCGCTCTTGCCGACGCCCGGATCGCCCGTGATCCAGAAGAGACGGGAGGCACTCTCTGACGCGTTGCGCCATTGCTCAATGGCCTCGACCAGCCACATGCGCCCAATGAAGCCTTTCCGCAGCAGCGCGGAAATACGTGAGTCCGAAGAGATGGGCTTGAGGTGGCCGTTAAGCGTTTCGATTTCGCCGGCAAACTGCCGGCTTTCGTCGCTCTCCACGACCTGGACAATATCGGCGAGTTTGTCCTGATACCAGACCTCCCACGCCGCCTCGCTGGCCGCGAGCCGCTCTTTCCAGTCGTGCATGTCGAGCCATTGGATGTAGCTGATGCTGGCCGGGGGCTTCACCTCGGCCTCGCTCTCGACGAGGAGAGTCTGGATATTGCCGCCTTTGACGCCTATGGCGATGGCGATTTCGTCGAGGCAGACGCCAGGGTCTCGGGTGGAATGTTTCGACAGGAAGGATAGGACGCGGTTGCTGCCGACGATGCCGTCCGTGATGGCGCGCCGCCAGTCGTCACCGAATTTGATCTCGCTCTTGTCGAACCAGACATCGTGCCCACGCTTCTCCAGGTCGGCCCTGATGCGGCGGACCAGTTCCTCGTTGGCGTCGTGGCCGTAGCTGAGGAATATGCGGCGGGGAGTGAAGCGCTTTGGCTCCGGCATTTGACCGTGGATTGAGCAAATCCAGAACGTAGCAACATGGGTGAGCGGCTGACCACATTTAGGGCAAGTCCTGCCACCACTATTTACAGATGTGTCCGTTGTCGTGGTCATGTCTCTTCGTTCTTGTCGGTCGAACGTTCCAGATCAGAAGCGGGCGGGCCCTCTGATTCATGACAAGTATCGATTGCACCCGTCTTCTGTAGCTAGATGATATACAGCTTCATTTATACAAAAATCATGAGAGGCAAAATTTGGACTGCTGGTCCACTTACAACAAAATCACTCAGCTCACCGGCAAAATAGTCAGCGGATGTGATTCCAGTGAATAATTGAGATAGTACATCCTGATTTATCATCGCCATGCCATAGTTCTCAAAAGATATCATCTTTTCGCCTTCGAGGATTACCCTTGTTACTTTCCCGACTACTCGAACATCGTTTTTATGAAGCTCACTTAAAGTCAGATCGCGAATGTTTGCAGTTCTCAGGGATATAATCACGTTCATCTCTGTTGAGTCTTTTGTTCGCAACATGACATTTGATATTGGTGTTCTTTTCCTATCTTGATCTAGGCACTCGGCAAGACGCGCAATATCACTCTTCTGTTTCTTGGGCACT
>CAIXDD010000537.1 GCA_903918155.1 uncultured Hyphomicrobiales bacterium | reverse complement strand
CGCGCGCGCGCATGCCGGGCGCTCGCATGTCCGACGCGCCCTTGTCCGACGCTCGCTTATCCCGCGCTCGTCCGCCTTTCGCCTTTTCCTGCTGCGCCATCCTTGCTTTCGCCCTCATGGCCGGCGGCGGATTCGCGCCGGCCCAGGCGCAGGCGCCGGCTGATTTCTACCGCGGCAAGACGATCGCTCTCGTCGTTTCGAGCAGCGCCGGCGGCGATTACGACATGCGCGCGCGCCTTGTCGCCAAGCATATGACGCGCCATACGCCGGGCGCGCCGAAAATCATCGTGCAGAACATGCCCGGCGGCGGCGGCCTGCGCGCGGCGAGCTGGCTTTATCATGTCGCCCCGCAGGACGGCTCCGCGCTCGCGGCCCTGCAGCAGCAGATTCCCCTGTCGCAATTGTTCCGCAAGACCGGCGTGGATTTCGACGTGGCGAAATTCCATGTCATCGGCAACACGTCGGCCTCGCCCATCGTGATCATGGCGTGGACCGGCGCGCCGGTGAAAACCTTCGCCGATCTGTTCGCGCGCGAGCTTGTGGTGGGCGGAACCGGCGGCGGCTCGGCCTCCGTGCAATTGCCGCTCATGCTCAATGCGGTTCTGCAAACGAAATTCAAGGTCGTGCCCGGCTATCCGGGCGGATCGGAAATCTATCTCGCCATGGAGCGCGGCGAGATTTCGGGCCGCGTCACGCAAAGCTGGTCCGGCTGGAAATCGCAGAAGGCCGATTGGCTGGCCGAACGCAAGATCACGCCGCTCGCCCAGGGCGGGCGCAAGCGCCATGCTGAGCTTGCCGATACGCCGCTGCTCGTGGACTTCGCGCGCCATGCGGACGACCGCAAGCTGATCGAACTCATGCTGTCTTCCGATGAGGTCGCGCGTCCCATTTTCGCGGCGCAGGGCGCGCCGGCGGATCGCGTGGCGGCCTTGCGCAAGGCTTTTATGGCGACGACCTCCGACGGCGATTTCGTGGAGGAGGCGCGCAAGTTGAGCCTCGACGTGGATGCGATGAGCGGCGAGGAGGCGCAGGCCGTCATCGCTGACATGATGTCCGCGCCTGCAGCCATTGTGGAGCGCGCGCGGGCTTACGCGGGTTCGGGCGAATGACGACGCGAGCCGCTATGGGGCCGCAGCACGGGAGCAGGATATGAGGCTAGGAGCAGGCGCAATCTTCATGCCCGCGGCGATGGCGCTCGGGCTTCTTCCGGCGCCGGCTTTGGCGCAAGCCGACGAGGGCAAGAGCGCGGCGAGTTTTTACGACGGGCGTAAAATGTCGCTCATCGTCGACACGTCGCCGGGCGGCGGCTACGACGCTTATGGGCGCCTGCTCGCGCGCCATTACGGCGCGCATATTCCCGGCGCGCCGACCGTCGTCGTGCAGAACATGCCGGGCGCAGGCGGTCTGACGGCGGCCAATTGGCTGGCGCAAGTCGCGCCGCGCGACGGCAGCGTGGTGCAGATCATGAGCCGCAGCGTGCCGCTCGCCCCGCTCATGGGGACGCCGGGCGCGAGGTTTGATCCGCTTGCGCTCTCGTGGATCGGCAGCATGAACCGCGAAGTGCTGATCGCCTTTTCATGGACCGCCGCGCAGGTCGAGGATTTCGCCCATCTCAAGCGCAAGTCCTTCACGGTCGGCGTGACCGGGCCTTCGGCCGACAGCGCGCTGTTCACGCGCCTGTCGAACAATCTTCTCGGCACGAAGCTGAACATCATCTCGGGCTATCGCGGCAGCGACGCCATCAATCTCGCCATCGAACAGGGCGAGAATGAGATTGGAACAGGCTCATGGTCCTCGTTGCGCACGCGCAAGGCCGACTGGATCGCCGAAGGCAAGATCAAGGTTCTCGTGCAATTCGCGCTGGAGGGCCTGCCGGAATTGAAGAGCGTGCCGCTCGTGGGCGCTTTCGCGCCCAGCGATCGTGAGCGCAAGGCCTTCGATATTTTTTTGGCGCCGCAGGAAATGGGACGGCCCATCGTCGCCCCGCCGTCCGTGCCGGCTGATCGCCTCGAGGTTTTGCGCAAGGCGCTGCTCGCGACGATGGCGGACAAGGAGCTCCTCAACCAGGCCGAACGACAGGGGCTCGATATCGATCCGATCGGCGGCGAGCGGGTGCTTTCCCTGCTCAAGGGGCTTTACGCGCTGGATCCGGAACTTGTGAAACTCGCGCGCGAGGCGGCCAAGCCGCCGGAATGAGCGCCAGACATCGACAGGCAGGAGCAAACGGAATGAACGAACAGGTTTCGCAGACGCCGACCCTTCGCGACAAAGAGCGCAAATTCATGCTCGAGCCCTATCTGGATTGGGCGGAAGGGCAAGGCGTGCCGATCCACGAAGATTTCGCCATCGACATGCTGGCGGTCGAGGCGAAGCCCTGGGATCGCATCGGCGCGCGCGGCGCCATCTGCCACCTCAAAGGGCGCGACGATTTTCTCACCACGTTCCTCTATGAATTGCCGCCCGGCGGATCGACGGCGCCGGTTCAGCACATTTACGAAGAGGTCGTCTATGTGCTTTCGGGCCATGGCTCGACCACGGTCGAGGCGGGCGACCGCACGCATAGTTTCGAATGGGGGCCGAAATCCCTCTTCACCGTGCCGCTCAACGCCAAGTATCGCCATTTCAACACGTCCGGCCGTGAGCCGGTGCGGCTGGCGGCGACGAATAATCTCACCTATCTGATGAATCTGTTCCGCAAGGACTCATTCATCTTCCACAATGCGTCGCCCTTTCCTGAACGTTGGGGCCAGCTCGGTTACTTCTCCGGCGAAGGCCAGCATATCGACGTGCTGCAGGGCCGCCACCAATGGGAAACTAATTTCGTGCCCGACCTGTCGGGCTTCACGCTGAAGGCGATGCCCACGCGCGGCGCGGGCGGGACAAGCCTGCGCTTCATCCTTGGCGACGGCTCCATCGGCTGCCATTGCTCGGAGATTCCGCCGGGCACTTACAAGAAGGGCCATCGCCATATGAACGGCGTCGTCATCCATGCGGTGACGGGCCATGGCTATTCGCTCCTCTGGTATGAAGGCGACAAGGAGTTTCGCCGCACTGATTGGCGCCATGGCGTGATCTACGCCCCGCCGGACGACATGTTCCACCAGCATTTCAACCTGTCGTCGGACCCCTCGCGCTATCTTGCGATTCAGATGGGCAGCGTGCGCTACCCGATGACGCAGGGCAAACGCGACATCTGGGCGGCGGACGGCAAATTCGCCAAGAAGGTGGACGAAGGCGGGATGCAGATCGAATATTCCGATCAGGATCCGCGCATCCATGCGCTCTGGCTGCAGGAAATGAAGGTCAATGGCGTCGAGCCGAAGATGGACGCCTTCATCAAGCCGTGAACGAAGCAACGGGAGGGCTGACCGACATGCATCAAGCCTCTGGCCTCATGGCGGCGCGCGCGCTCGCCGTCCTTTCGGCCTGCGCGTTCGGCGCAGCCTCTCCCGCTCTCGCCCAATCCGGACTCGCCGAGTTCTACAAGGGCAAGACGATCACCATCGGCGTCGGCGGCACGCCGGGTGGAGGATATGATCTGGATGCGCGCGTGCTTGCGCGCCATCTGGGCAAGCATATTCCCGGCGCTCCCGCGCTTGTCGTGCAAAATGTGCCTGGCGCGCGGGGGCTGACGAATGTGAACAGGCTCTACGCCTCCGCGCGGCGCGACGGCACGGCGATGGCGGTGATCCAGCGCGGCCTGCTCACCGCGCCATGGCTCAATCCGCAGGGCGTGCAATATGACGTGATGAAGCTCAATTGGCTGTTCAGCACAGCAGCCGAGCCGGGCGTCGCGATCATGTGGCATACGAGCGGCTTCAAGAGCGCGCAGGACGCGCAGGCGCGCGAGGCGGTGATCGGCGGTGCGGGCGATTCCGCGATCATCCCGCAGGTTTATAATTTCACCGCGGGCATGAAGTTCAAGATCGTCAGCGGCTATCCCGGCACGGCCGATGTGGTGCTCGCCATGGAGCGCGGCGAGGTGCAGGGCGTCGGCTATTATTCATGGAGCAATATCGCGGCGAAGAATCCTGAATGGCTGAAGGACAGGAAGATCGCGGTCCTTTTCCAGACAGGTGATCGGCGCCAAGCCGATCTCGCCGACGTTCCGCTGGTATCCGAGCTCGCCACAAGCCCGCAGATGCGGCAGGTGCAAGACCTGTGGCTCGCCCCGCTTGAGACGGCGCGGCCCTACGCCATGCCGCCGGAGACGCCTGCAAGCCGCGTGGAGGCTGTGCGCAAGGCCTTCGACGCTATGCTCGCCGACAAGGAGTTTCAGGAAGACGCCCGCAAGTCTGGCATGCTGATCGATCCGCGCAGCCATGCGCAGATCGAGACCATTCTCAGCAGGGTCAGCACGACGCCGCAGGACGTGATCGAATTGGCCCGCAAGGCCGTGGCGGAACAATGAATGGGGCGCGGATGAGGCGCATGGGCGCGCTTTCGGCGCCCACGCCCTGAGCGTCGCGTCAGATCGAAGCGCCTTCGCGCTGGATGGCGATCCACGCTTCAATGGTGCGCCCAACTTTAATCGGCAGAACGCGCCAATACATGATGAACGGAGTTCCGTCCTTCTTGTAGTTAATCGCCTTGCCTTCAAACTTGCCGCCGGTCTTGAGTGCGTTCCTCAGCCTGTCGGTGACTTTTGCGTCAGTCCCCGCTCCCTGCAAAATGCGGGGCGTCATGCCGATCACTTCGCTTGGATCATGGCCGGTCAGTTTCTTAAACGCCTTGTTGGCGTAGAGGATCTTGCCCTCTTTCGAATTGTCGGTGATCAAGATCGAGTCGAAGCTGTTTTCAGCAAGAACCTTGAGAAGCGGAAGGCTCAATCCCGCTCTCGACAAGACATTATCATGATCGATCGCCATAGCGTTTCCCCATAGGTGTTTCATTAAAATCGTCAGATCTAGCCTCAGATGCATGGACCTTGGCGAAAAAGTCAACCAAACGGACTTTCAAAAGGCTTGCGGCAAAAGGGGAAAGGCGGCTGCTTTTCGCCTGTCGGCGCCGCTCGCGGCCATCGCCTGTTCAAGCGGCGATTTGCTGATGACGGCTCTGTCTTCACCATAGGCGGCCTTCTATCCTAGGAAACTGCGCCGCTCGGCTCGTTCAGAGAGTCAAGAAGCCGCGATCCTCATGACAGGCTTACTCGGCGATGGCTTCCTTGGCGCGCGCCAATAAAATCGGGTCCGCATACACCAGCTCTGCGATGATCCGTTGCAGGGTTTCCCCGCTTGTCGGATTGATGTCCATGCCCATCTTCTCCGCCTCGGCGACAAATTGCGGATCAGCGACCATTCGATCAAACGCATGCCGGAACAGAGCCACGCGATCGGCCTGCACGTCGGGCCCAAATGAAAAGGCGCGCGCAAAGGCGACGACGCCCGAGTAGAAATTCAAGACGGCTCGCTCATCCTCGTTGGATGCGAGATCGACCAGCAGGGGCGTATCCGGCAAATCAGGCGCCTTCCGTATGCCGGCTTGCGCAATGATGTTGAGCTGCTTTTCAGCGACCCATGCCGGCTTGTTGGCGGCCAGGCTCGCCCATGTCGTGCCGCCGACGCCCGCGACCTCCCCGGCTTCGATCGCCAGGTTGATCGCATTGCCGGACGAATAGCCATTGATGACCTTGAAACGCGTTCCCAGAACGCGATTCATGACCAGCGGCATCATGCTGAAGAGCGACCCCGGGGTCGTGGAGCCTAACATTGTCTCCACGCGCTTCGCCGTTTCGACGTCCGCGACAGGAGATGTGCGCCATGTGACATAAACCACCGGCGAATCGGTCATGTTGCCGATCCATTGGAATTTCGCGAGATCAAAATCGATATTCGCTTGGCCGAAAGCCTGAACGAAAGGAAGAGATTGCACGATGGCGAGCATTTCAGTTCCATCGCGAGGCGCTCTTCGATGAATATAATTCGTCGCTGCGATACTCGACGCGCCGGGCATATTGACGATCGTCATCGCAGCGCGCGTCGGGAGGTAATCAGGCATTCGTCTTGCGAGAATGCGCGCGTAAAAGTCGTTTCCTCCGCCAGCGCCGGCGCCTACGATGACCTTCAATCCTTTATTCAGAAAACTTACATCAACCGGCTGGGACTGCGCCATGGCCGGCGCGATCAATCCATTGGAAAACAGGGTCGCTATCAAGAGATAGCCAAGCGAACAAACTGCAAGCCTGACATGACCCAGCATTTTCGTCCCCCCTTTAGGCCTTTGGCGTTCATTTCGAACCAGGCGCCCAATGGTCTTAAGGGCGAGGAAGGTTGAGATGCCAAAGACGTCTTCTCAGATCTTCGCATGAGCGTGTCACAGGCCTTCGCACCTGTCTAATTCCGATAAGAGATAGCCTTATTCTCAGAGGGAATGACCTCCGCAAGATCGCGAGAGGAGCGCAGGCGGCGCAGGCGTTTTGGGGCCATGGGCTGGCCCGCGCCCTGGGCTATTTCACCAGCTCGATCGCGCGCGCGACGAGCGCGGGCGGCGCCGCATAGACATTGCGCACCAGCGCTTCCACATCCGCTCCCGACACCGGCAGGACCTCCAGATTTGACTTATGCGCATCCGCGATCAGGTCCTTGTCCTGCATGGCGGCGGCGAAGGCCGCGCGCAATATGGCGGCGCGTTCCGCGGGCAGATCGGGCGGAGCGAGGAAGGGATAGGCCATCGTCTGGCGCGCGAAGAGAAGTTTGAGAATCTGTTCGTCCTCGGCGTTCGTCGCCTTGTCCATGACGGAGGGAACGTTCGGCAGATCGGGATGTTTGCTGAGGCCGATCTGCACAAGCAGATGCACCTTCTTCTCGTCGATCCAATTCTGGTTCGACGCCCGGATGCTCGACCAGGACCAGCCGCACCGACCTCCCACTTCGCCGCGCTCCATGGCGAGATTCATGTCATTCCCGCTGCGATAGCCTGCGACCATGCGCATCTTGCTGCCGAGAACGCCGTTGATGATGCTTGTAAACAGAAAAGAATCGCTGCCGCGTCCCGTCGTGCCGACGACCAGCTCCTTGGTCTGCATGTCTTCAAAGCGCGTCACCCCGCTTGTATGCCATGCGACGCAGAGGCTGATCTCGCTGCTCGCGCTGCCCAGCCACGTGAAGCGCGTCGCGTCGAATTGCGCGGCCTTGTTGCCGAAGAGAGGCTCGAAAGCGGCGCTGCGATAGATGGTGCCGACGCTCGTTCCGTCTTTCGGCGCGGTGTTGTAGAGAATATTGGCGAGGCGCAATCCGCCCGCACCCTCCACGTTTTTCGGCACGATGCCGGGATTGCCCGGAATATGCTTGCCCATGTGGCGCGCGAGAATGCGCGCATAGGCGTCATAGCCGCCGCCTGGACCTGAGCTGATGAACAGCTCGATGGTTTTATCCTTATAGAAATCCGCAGGCGCCGTCTGGGCGCAGGCGCCGGACTGCCACAGGGGGACGCTTGCAGCGGCCAGAGCTGCGGCGATGCGGCGGCGCATCTTGCCGGCGTGCGGCCTGTGCGGCGGCCATGGCGCGAGAACTGACGGCGACATCGCATTTCCTCCCGGGTTATTCATTTTCTGCAACGCGTTTATTCATTTTTCGCAGCGCGTTTATTCATTTTGTATCGGGCGTTTCTGCGATTAGCGTAGGGGCCGGCAAAAGGCGTGTCAATTTCGCCCACGGCGGAATTCGAACGCGCGATCTGTCTGGGAGGAAAACATTGTCATTGGACGAGCTGCGCCCGTCGAACGGAATCGGGCGCCCCGTGCGACGCAAGGAAGATCATCGGCTTCTCACGGGCCAAGGCTGCTATAGCGACGACTGGCGCATGGATGATGAAGTCTACGCCTGTTTCGTGCGCTCCACGCGTGCGCATGCGCTGATCCGCGTCATCGGCATCGACGCAGCGCTGCAGCATTCCGACGTGCTCGCCGTCTATACGGGCGCGGACCTGCTGGCTGACGGCTTGCGGCCGATCCCGACGCGCGCCTCGATCAAGCAGGGGCCGGACGTCAAACTCTATAACAGCGACGGCTCGCGGATCTTCACGACGGCGCAGCCGCTTCTCCCCGTCGATCGCGCGCGTTTCGTCGGCGAAGCGCTCGCCATGGTCGTCGCGCGCACGAAAGAAGCGGCGCAAGACGCCGCCGAGCGTGTGATCGTGGATTACGAAGAACTTGCCAGCGTCACCAGCGCGCGCGAGGCCATGAAGCCTGATGCGCCGGTGCTTTGGCTGGAGCATGGCTCCAATATCTGCATCGATGCGCAGATCGGCGACAAGGCCGCAACCGAT
>CAIXDD010000536.1 GCA_903918155.1 uncultured Hyphomicrobiales bacterium | reverse complement strand
GCTGCCGACCGTGTTCAGCGGCGTGCGCATCGGCCTCCTGTTCGCCATCATCAATGTCGTGGGCGTCGAATATCTCATCGTCTTCGGCGGATTGGGCCAGCTCATCTCCGATCTCGGCGACCGGTTCGAGATCGCGGGCATGTATGCGGGCATTCTCTTCGTCGTGCTGGTGAGCGTGTGTTTCTTCTTCATCACCGAACAGATCGAAAAATGGCTGCTGTCGAGCAAGTGAGCGCGCGGCGCGCGCGCGCCGCCCCGTTCTGGACCGTGGGCCGCATGCGCGCGGCGGCGGTCGTCGTCGTCTTCGCGCTGTGGGAATTGGCGGGCGCGTCGGGCCTTTTCTACCGCGGCGTCTTGCCGTCCTCGCTTCTTGTGGGGCGCGCGCTTTTCGATCTTCTCACGAGCGCCGCCTTCTGGATGCACGCCGGCGTGACGGGATTTGAGGTCGCGGTCGCCTTCGTCATCGGCTGCGCGAGCGGGGCGTTCGCCGGCCTTCTTCTGGGCGCCAATCGCTATCTCGGCGCCGTGCTGGAGCCCTTCCTGCATTATCTCGCGCCGACGCCGAAAATCGTCTTCCTGCCGATCCTTCTTATTTTGTTCGGCGTGGGCGTGGGATCCAAGATCGCGCTGGGCGCCATTTCGTCGTTCTTCCCGATGGCGCTGGGCGTCGCGGCCGGCGTGCGGCAGGTGAGCCCGGTGTTGCTGCGCGTGGGCAAGACCTTCGGCCTCACGCGCGCGCAGACCGTGCGCATGATCTATGCGCCCGCCTTGATGGCGCCGCTCGCCACCGGCCTGCGCATCGGGCTTGGCGTCTCCATCGTCGGCTGTCTGATGTCGGAGATCAAACTGTCGCGCATGGGGCTTGGATATTCCGCGATGGAATATTACCGCGTGTTCGACATTCCCAAAATGCTTGCGGTTCTTCTCTTCGTGTTTCTTGCGGCCGCGCTCGGCAATATGCTGATCGACAGGCTGACGCGCATGCCCGGCCCTCATGATCGGGCGAAGCGCAAATGGAACCTGTTCACCCGGAGATTTCCATGACGCCGGCCCTGCGCATAGATCGTGTGGCGAAATCCTTCGAGACGGGCAGGGGCGTCGTGCGCGCGCTCGATCCCGTGTCCATCGACATTCGTCAGGGCGAGTTCATTTCCGTGATCGGCCCGTCGGGCTGCGGCAAGTCCACGCTGATGAACGTCGTGGGCGGGCTGATCGAAGATTACGAAGGCGCGGTCTATGTGGACGGCGAACAGGTGCGCGGCTGCCACAAGTCCGTCGGCATGGTGTTTCAGGAGGAATCGACCTTTCCCTGGCGCACGGCGATCGACAATGTGGCCTTCCCGCTGGAGGCGGCGGGCGTGGAGCGCGAGGCGCGGCTTTCGCGCGCCCGCGACCTGCTGCGCCTTGTCGGGCTGGATGGATTCGAGAACCGTTTTCCCTCGGAATTGTCCGGCGGCATGCGCCAGCGCATCGCCATCGCGCGCACGCTGGCGTTCCAGCCGCGCATCCTTTTGATGGACGAGCCCTTCGCCGCCCTCGACGAACAGACGCGCCTGCTGCTGGGCGACAAGGTTCTGCAGATCCAGCAGGAGCTGAATCAGACGACCATGCTCATCACGCATAATATCGCGGAGGCGGTGCAATTGTCCGACCGCGTGCTCGTCATGAGTTTTCGGCCCGGCCGCATCAAGCGCGTGGTGGAGATCGACCTGCCGCGTCCGCGCTCGTCCAAGATGATGGGCGGGGAGGCTTTTGGTCGCTATGTCGCGGAGATTTGGGAAGACCTGCGCGAAGAGGCGAGCAAGGGCCTGCAAGACATGGAGGCGATGCGCGCGCGCGGCTAATCCACGCTCACGTCGCGATCGGCGAGGCGGCGCTCCACGTCGGGATCATGCGTGGGCAGATAGACGAGCGGGCGCGATTGCGCGAGTTCGCGGATCGCCTTCAGCGTCTTGACCTGCTGCGAGGGATTGGACGCCATGCCGTCGGCGACCGCCTCGGCCATGGTGGCGCGCAGATAGGAGGCGTCGCCGGCGAAGAAGAAGACGCAGCCCGCATGTTCCAGCACGGCGGCGATATGGCCGGGCGTATGGCCGGGCGTGCGCACCATATAGATCGCCCCGTCGCCGGTGAGCGGCTGCGAGCGAGGCAGGCCGCCCAATTGGCCCGCGTTGAACGTCACGATGCGCGGCGCCAGCCAGTCGGGCCAATGTTGGGGCGGATAGGCGGCTAGGCGCCCCACGCCGTTCATCGCGCCCGCCCATTCCTGCGCGCTGACGACGATGCGCGCGCGGCGGAAATAGGCGAGCCCGCCCGCATGGCCCAGAGCAAGGCTGGTCATCACCACCGCGCTCACGTCGCCGGGATCGAAGCCCAGCCGTTTCAATTGCGGGCCCACCTCGTCCTCGGGCGAGATCCTGTAGCGCAGCGCGCGCCGCACATAGGGGTTCCAGCGCGGCATGAAGCCGGGTTCGGCGATCCGCGCGGTCTCGCCCGTATCCACCATGAACAGGCCCTCGGGATGTTCGATCAGATAGCAATAGATCGGCATCTCGCGGGTCCATTCCCGATCGGAGAAGATGCGCCACCACCGGCCCAGCCCGCTGGCGCGCGCGCGGATCTGCGCGGGGCGGAACTGCACGCAGCCGGTCTTGATGGCGTGAATGCGGATCATGCGGCTGCGCTTGGTTCCGTCGGGGCTGGGGTTGGGGCGCGTCATGGCGATCCTGTCGTCTCGATCCGGTCCGTCAGCGGCGCGCGGGCTCCGCCGCCGGGCGTTGAGGCGCAGGCCTCGACAGACAACGGCCAAGAGGCCGTCGCGTTTCCCTCAGGGGCGGGGAAGCTTGCTCTTCAGGCGGACAGGGGCGAACCGCCTTGCGTCCGCGCCCGTAGGCGCCATAAGGACGCGACGGAAGGATCCCATGGCCCGCACCCCGAACCATTCGACCAAAGCGACGACCAAGGCGACGAGCAAAGCTTCGCCCAAGGCTTCGATCAAGCCGCCGGCGCCCGCCGGCTCGGCCACGGCCGGCGCGACTCTGCTCGGCCAGCATGTCGGCCTGCCCGCCTCTCCCGAGGAGGCGCAGCTGGAGCGCGTGCCCAATCCCCATCCCGACGTCGAGTACGTCGCCCGCTTCACGGCGCCGGAATTCACCTCCCTGTGCCCCGTCACGGGCCAGCCCGATTTCGCGCATCTGGTGATCGATTACGCGCCCGCGGCGTGGCTGGTGGAATCGAAATCGCTGAAGCTCTATCTCGGCGCGTTCCGCAACCACGGCGCCTTTCACGAGGATTGCACCGTGCGCATCGGCCGGGAGCTGGCGGCCTTGCTCAAGCCGAAATGGCTGCGCATCGGCGGCTATTGGTATCCGCGCGGCGGCATTCCCATCGACGTGTTCTGGCAGACGGGCGCGCTTCCCAAAGGCGTGTGGGCGCCCGATCAGGGCGTCGCGCCCTATCGCGGCCGCGGCTGATCGCCGGCGTTCTCCTCGCGCGCGAGCGCGTCGCAGGCCGCGCGCATCAGGGCCGTGGCGGCCTGCGCCTCCAGCCCTTCCAGGGCCTGCGGGGGAATGGGCGCGCCGATGCGCGCTTCGATGGGCGCGCCGATCCGACGGCGCATCTCATGGAAGAACAGCGCCAGCCGCAGCGCCGGATGCACATGGCTGACGATCTGGAAGAGGCGTGAGTTCTGGCCCATGAAGCGCAGCGGCACGGTCTGCGCGCGCGCCTTCGTCGCCAGCCGCCCCGCGAAGGCCGACCATGGACCGTCCACGGCGGGCGCGCGGCCGAGCCTGTCGGGCGAGGTCGAAATGGCGCCGGCGGGGAAGATCACCACGCAGCCGCCCGCCTGCGCATGGGCGAGCGCCTGGGCGAGCGTGCGCGCATTGGCGCGCTTGCCTTGCGCCGTCTCCGACATCTCCACCGGCAGCATGCGCGCGCGCATCTCCGGCGCGCGCAGCAGGACCGCATTGGTGAGCACGCGGAAATCGGGCCGCGCCTGTCCGATCAGGGCGCAGGCGGCGATGCCGTCGAGCACGCCGAAGGGATGGTTGGCGGCCACGACCAGCGGGCCCTTGCGCGGGATCGCCGCGAAGGCGCGCGCGTCAAACCGCAAGTCGATGGAGAGCGCGGCCAGCGCGGCGGCGAAGAAATCGCCCTGCGCGCCCCAGCCCGCGCGGCGATGGGCCAAATAAAGACGCTTGATCGTCTCCCGGCCCGTGAGACGTTCGACGCCGCCGATGGCGAGCCGTCGCCAGAACGGATCCGCGGGATCGCAATAAGTGAAGGCGCTTTCGTCCATGCGCTTTGTCTGCGCTCCGCGCGCGACGATTTTGCGACGCTAGAGTCTCTTGGCCAGCGCGTCGAACGCCATCAATTGCTTCAGCAGGCCTTCGAATTCGGCGAGCGGCACCTGATTGGGGCCGTCGGAAAAGGCGTTGGCGGGATCGTCGTGAGTTTCGACGAACACGCCCGCGACGCCCACGGCGACGGCCGCGCGCGCCAGCACGGGCACGAATTCGCGCTGGCCGCCGGAGGACGTTCCCTGTCCGCCGGGCTGCTGCACCGAATGGGTCGCGTCGAAAATGACGGGCGCGCCCGTCTCCTGCGCCATGATCGGCAGGCCGCGCATGTCCGACACGAGCGTGTTGTAGCCGAAACTCGCGCCGCGTTCGGTGACGAGCACGTTCGCATTGCCCGCGCTCGTGACTTTCGCGACCACGTTCTTCATGTCCCAGGGCGCGAGGAACTGGCCCTTCTTCACGTTCACCGGCTTGCCGGTGGCGGCGGCGGCGAGCAAAAGATCGGTCTGGCGGCAGAGAAAGGCGGGGATCTGCAACACGTCCACGATCTGCGCGACGCGCGCGCATTGGTCGTTTTCATGCACGTCGGTGAGAATGGCGAAGCCGAAACGCTCCTTCACCTGCGCGAACACGTCGAGCGAGGCCTCCAGCCCGAGACCGCGCTTGCCCGCCGCCGACGTGCGATTGGCCTTGTCGAAGGAGGATTTATAGACGATCCCGATTCCCAGCCGGTCCGCCACATTGCGCAGCGCGTCCGCCATGCGGAAAGCGTGGTCGCGGCTCTCCAGCGCGCAGGGGCCGGCGATGATCGACAGCGGCAGGCGGGCGCCGAAGCGGACGGCGGCCTTGCCGGCGCCGATGACGACTTCGGAATTTGCGGACTGGCTCATGATGGCGGCTCCTCAGGCGCCTTGGCTATCGAAGCGCGCGCGGGCGCGCAAGGGGAGGGGCCGCGGGCCGCGCGGCTCATTCCGCTGCGGCGCGCCCCTTGTCGGCCTTCGGTTTGGCGAGCGGGCGGCGCGCCAGCACCTCTCGCAGGAAGCGGCCCGTGTGGGATTTCTGATCGGCGGCGATGGTCTCCGGCGTGCCCTGCGCGACGATGCGCCCGCCGCCGTCGCCGCCTTCCGGCCCCAGGTCGATCACCCAATCGGCGGTCTTGATGACTTCGAGATTGTGCTCGATCACCACGACGCTGTTGCCCTGGTCCACCAGCTCATGCAGCACTTCGAGCAATTTCTTCACGTCGTGGAAATGCAGGCCGGTCGTGGGCTCGTCGAGAATATAGAGCGTGCGGCCCGTCGAGCGGCGCGACAATTCCTTCGACAGTTTCACGCGCTGCGCCTCGCCGCCCGACAGCGTCGTGGCCTGCTGCCCCACTTTCACATAATCGAGGCCGACGCGTTTCAGCGTGTCCATCTTCTCGCGGATGACGGGCACCGCCTTGAACAATTCGCGCGCCTCCTCGACGGTCATGTCGAGCACGTCGGCGATGGACTTGTCGCGATATTTCACCTCCAGCGTCTCGCGGTCGTAACGCTTGCCCTTGCACACGTCGCAGGTGACATAGACGTCGGGCAGGAAGTGCATCTCGATCTTGATGACGCCGTCGCCCTGACAGGCCTCGCAGCGCCCGCCCTTCACGTTGAAGGAGAAGCGGCCCGGCTGGTAGCCGCGCGCCTTGGCTTCAGGCAATTGCGCGAACCATTCGCGAATGGGCGTGAAGGCGCCCGTATAGGTCGCGGGATTCGAACGCGGCGTGCGCCCGATGGGCGATTGATCGATGTCGATCACCTTGTCGATGAGTTCGAGGCCCTGAATCGCGTCATGGGGGGCGGGATGTTCCGCCGCGCCGGCGATGCGC
This sequence comes from uncultured Hyphomicrobiales bacterium, assembly GCA_903918155.1. Taxonomy (GTDB): domain Bacteria; phylum Pseudomonadota; class Alphaproteobacteria; order Rhizobiales; family Beijerinckiaceae; genus Terripilifer. The sequence continues at coordinate 230 of CAIXDD010000536.1, read as the reverse complement.
CGCGCCACGGCCTTGTACAAGGTGTCGATGACCAGCGTGGACTTGCCCCCGCCCGAGACGCCCGTCACGCAGGTGAACAGGCCCAGCGGAATCTCCGCCGTGACGTTCTTCAGATTGTTGCCGCGCGCATTGACGACGGCGAGCTTGCGCGCCGGCTGCGGCTTGCGCCGCGCGCGCGGCACGTCCACGCTCTTGCGGCCCGACAGATAATCGCCTGTCAGCGATTGCGC
>CAIXDD010000535.1 GCA_903918155.1 uncultured Hyphomicrobiales bacterium | reverse complement strand
CCAGTGCATCAAGGCCTCGCATCGCCTCAACCTGCTCGACGCGCGCGGCGTGATCTCCGTCACCGAGCGTCAGAGCTACATCCTGCGCGTGCGCGAACTCGCGAAAGCCTGCGGCGCCGCCTGGCTGAAGACCGAGGCCGGCGGCGCGGCCTGAGCGCGTCGGCGGCCTTGCTTTCGCCGCCCGCTCAAGCCAGATTGGAGCCATTCCAGAAAGGTCGGCGCAGCCCGGCCGGTGAGCCAAGAGGAAATCGATGACCCATCCCGTCGCCGCGCAGAAAGCCCCCTATCCCACCGAAGTCGAAGAGGGAAAGTCCTACGCCTGGTGCGCCTGCGGCCTATCGCAGAAACAGCCCCTGTGCGACGGCTCGCACAAGGGCACCGGCATCGCCCCCATTCGCTATACGGCGACGCGCAGCGCCAAGGTCTATTTCTGCGGCTGCAAGGAATCCGTGAACCGTCCGCTGTGCGACGGCACGCACGCTAAAATCTGATCGCGAAAATCCGATCGCGCTAAAATAGCGAAAATCCAAAGCGCCCTCTCCGCATGGAGGGGGCGTTTCGCGTTTGAGTCCGGCGCGGCGCGCGGGCGGGCGCGCGCCGCAGTCAGCCCTGCACGCTCGCCTTGGCGATTGGGGGCACGAAAGACAGGCCCATGTCCCAGGGAAAATAGATCCAGGTGTCCTGCGACACTTCGGTGATGAACGTATCCACCAGCGGACGGCCCAAAGGCTTGGCGTAGACGGTGGCGAAATGGGCGTGGGGCAGCATGTCGCGCACGAGCCGCGCGGTGGCGCCGGTGTCCACGAGATCGTCCACGACGAGCACGCCTTTGCCGTCGCCGAGTCTGGCCACCGCCTCCGACACGCCCTTGAGCACGCGCAGCTGGCCCTGCGTCTTGTCGTCGTTATAGCTCTCGATGCACACGGTCTCGATGACGCGCAGCCCCAGCTCGCGCGCCACGATGGCGGCCGGCACGAGTCCGCCGCGGGTGATGCACACGAGCGCCGAAAACGGACCGGCGGCGTTGAGCCGCCAGGCGAGCGCGCGCGCGTCGCGGTGAAACTGGTCCCAGGAGACCGGAAAAGCCTTCTGTCCGTCGCTCATTGTCCTGTCGCCCCCTTTGGTGAAATCAACGCGCGCCCTGTTGCGCGGCCAGATGCGCGATCAAGGCCTCGACCTCCGCCTTGCCGGCGGCCAGAAGCGCGGGATCCTTGCCCCGCAACACGACCTGATTGCGATAGCCCTGCGCGCCGAAGGAGGGATAGGAGCCGATGGACAGGTCGGGACAGCGCTCCGCGATCTCCTTCAGCCCCGCCGCATAGAGCCCTTCGGGAAAGCCGATCTCCAGCGTTTCGGAGATGATCTTCACGCCCGTCTCCAGCGTCGGGGCTACATTGTCGAGCATGGCGTGCATGATGCGCGGCACCCCCGCCATCACGATCACATTGGCGATGCGAAAACCCGGCGCGGCCGACACGGGGTTTTCGATGAGGCTCGCGCCCGCCGGAATGCGGCACATGCGCAGGCGCATCTCGTTGAGGTCTTCGCGCTTCATGCGCGTGAGCAACAGGTTCACCGCGCGCTCGTCGACGTCGATCGCAACGCCGACCGCCTTCGCCACGCATTCCGCGGTGATGTCGTCATGGGTGGGGCCGATGCCGCCGGTGGTGAAGAGATAATCATAGCGCGTGCGCAGCGCGTTCACCGCCTCCACGATCTCGCGCTCCACGTCGGGCACGACGCGCACTTCCCGCAGCTCGATGCCGATGCGGGTCAGATATTCGGCGATATAGCCGATGTTCTGGTCCTTCGTGCGCCCGGAGAGGATTTCGTCGCCGATCACGAGAACGGCGGCGGTGATCGTCTTGTGCGCGGATGCGGGTGCGGATGCGGACGCGTCGGACATGCGGAACTCCCTTGGCTCCTGCTTTATGGAGACGCCCGCGCAGAGGCAAGGCCCCGCCCCGCCTGCGCAGGGGACAAAGCGCGGGGCGGCGCGCGGGGGGCTAGCGGGTCGGCGCGCGCGCCTGCGTTTGACGGGAGCCGCGCGCCCGCGCTAGCTCGGCCTTGGGAACCCTCCCGGCGGACGCCTTGCGCATGCAATTCGAACGACCGCTTCTCCTTGGCGCCCTCCAGCGCCGCAGAAAACGCTTCCTCGCCGACGTGCGGCTCGACACGGGCGAGGAGGTGACGGCCCATTGCGCCAATCCCGGCGCGATGCTGGGCCTGCTGGCGCCGGGCGCGCGCGCAGCCCTGTCGCGCGCCGATAATCCAGCGCGCAAGCTCGCCTATAGCTGGGAGCTGGTGGAGGCGGATTTCGGGCGCGGGCCGGAATGGGCGGGCGTGAGCACGGCGGCGCCGAACCTGATCGTGGGCGAGGCCATCCGCGCGGGATTCTTCGAAGATTTCGCGCCATGGCCGCGCCT
>CAIXDD010000534.1 GCA_903918155.1 uncultured Hyphomicrobiales bacterium | reverse complement strand
CGGACCCTGCGGCGGACCCCGCCGCAGCGGAACTTCCGGCGGCGGGCGTTTCGCCTCCGATGGCGCGACGCTTGACCTTCTCCACCACGACCGCCTTGGTGCGGCCATGGGAAAAGCTCTGCTTCACGACGCCCTGCTCGACCGGACGCTTAAGGGTCAGCGTCTTGGCCGGGGCGACATGCAGCGTCTTCTCGCCAGGATTCTTCGTATCGTTCATCCGTCCAGTTTCTCCGGGGCTATGCCCCCGCTCATCGCTTGCTCGGACCCACGATCGCGCGCGGGCTAGTCATTAGGTTCTTCGCGCGGTTCGTCCGCGAATTCGTTATCGGGATCCGCGTGCGAAACGCCGTCCTGGGGGGCCGCTTCGGCCAGACCGCCCGCGCGATAGCGGGCGAGCCGGCGGCAGCGCGTCAGAAACGCGTCACTTGCGGCTCCTTTTCGAAGCGCAGCATGTATCACATTTGTCCGACCCAATGCCAAATCCAATTGGTCGGAATCGAACAATTCCACCCGCGGCGTCTCCGCGGCCTCTTCGCCCCAGCGCCGCAGCAGCGCCGCGAAGATCTTGCGGGCCCCGTCGCGACTGCCGTTGAGGGCCTCGACCAGGGCCGCCGGAGCCCGCTGGGCGATCTCCGACTCGACCTTGAACGCGCCGGCGAGCACGAATCCCGCCTTGTTCGCCATTGCCAAGCTCTGGAGCGCGTCCTTCACCAGAAGGGCGTCGACCAGATCCGGCAGGTCCGCGGCGGCCTGCGCGGGCGCCTTGAACCCCCGGGCGAACGCCTTGCGGCGCACCGCCTCGGCCACCGCGTCGCGGCTGGCCTGCACCCAGGCGCCCCGACCGGGGAGCTTGCGGCGCAAATCCGGCACGACCGCGCCGTCGGGCGCGAGCGCGAAGCGGAGCATGTCCTCCGGCGCCAGTTTCGCGCGGGTGACGAGGCAGGTCCGCTCCGATCCTTCCGGATCGTCGCCCTGCGCCGCCTTGCGCGATCCCACGCCGCGAACCACGCGCGCCTCCGATCAGGCCTCGCCCGCTTCCGCCGGCTCTTCGACCGGCGCGGCGGCTTCGACCCAACCGGCGCGCACGCGCGCGGCCATGATCATCGCCTCGGCCTCTTCGCGGCTGATCTCGATTCCATCGAGGAGGCCCGCATGTTTCACGCTTTCGCCGTCCTTGCGCTCGCTCCAGCCGACGAGATCGTCGGTGGCGCAGCCGGCCAGATCCTCGATGGTCTTCACGTCGTTCTCGCCGAACTTGACGAGCATGGGCGACGTGACGCCGTCGATTTCCTTCAATTCGTCGGCGACGCCAAGCTCGCGGCGGCGCGCGTCCAGCTCCGCCTCGATGCGCGCAAGATGTTCGCGCGCGCGGTTCTGGATTTCTTCGGCGGTCTCCTCGTCGAATCCCTCGATCGAGGCGAGTTCGGCCAGCTCCACGAAGGCCAGCTCCTCGACGGAGCGGAATCCTTCGGCGGCGAGCAATTGTCCCACGACCTCGTCGACGTCCAGCGCCTCCATGAAGGCCTGGGTGCGCTCTGCGAATTCCTTCTGGCGACGCTCGGATTCCTCGGCCTCGGTCAGGATGTCGATGTCCCAGCCGGTAAGCTGCGAGGCGAGCCGCACGTTCTGGCCGCGACGACCGATCGCCAATGACAATTGGTCATCGGGCACGACGACTTCAATACGCGAGGAATCCTCGTCAAGCACGACCTTCACGACTTCGGCCGGCTGGAGAGCGTTGACGATGAAGGTCGCCGCGTCCACGGACCAGGGGATGATGTCGATCTTCTCGCCCTGCAATTCATTGACGACCGCCTGCACGCGCGAACCGCGCATGCCCACGCAGGCGCCGACGGGATCGATCGAGGAATCGCGGGAGATCACCGCGATCTTGGCGCGCGAACCCGGATCGCGCGCGACCGATTTCACTTCGATGATGCCGTCGTAGATTTCCGGCACTTCCTGCGCGAACAATTTCGCCATGAATTGCGGATGCGTGCGCGACATGAAGATCTGCGGGCCGCGCGGTTCGCGCCGCACGTCGTAGACATAGGCGCGCACGCGGTCGCCGGGACGGAACATTTCGCGCGGGATCAATTCGTCGCGGCGGATGATGGCTTCGCCGCGGCCGAGATCGACGATCACATTGCCGTATTCGGCGCGCTTGACCACGCCGTTGACGATCTCGCCGATGCGGTCCTTGTATTCCTGATACTGCCGGTCGCGCTCGGCGTCGCGCACCTTCTGGACGATCACCTGCTTGGCGGCCTGCGCGGCGATGCGCGCGAAATCCACCGGCGGCAGGGTTTCGGCGATCCAGTCGCCCACCTGCGCGGCGGGGTTCTTCTTGTGCGCGTCCGCGAGATTGATCTGCGTGGCGTCGTTCTCGACCAGATCGACCACCTGCAGCAGGCGGGAGAAGCGGATCTCGCCGGTCTTCGGATTGATCTCGGCGCGCACTTCGGTCTCCTGACCGTAGCGCGAGCGCGCGGCGCGCTGGAGCGCGTCTTCGATCGCGCTCAGCACGACTTCGCGCGGAATGGACTTCTCGCGCGCCGTCGCTTCGGCGATCTGCAAAAGTTCAAGGCGATTGGCGCTGACGGCCATGGGTCTGTCCTCCTTCGGACGGTCTGATCATTTCGGGCGACGGGCGCCCGGTTGAACGGGTTTCGGCTTGCGGCGGGCGGCGAAGCGGCCGGGGCCCCGGCGCGGGCTCTCGGCGGGCTCGCCCTCCGCGCCGTCCGGCTCGGGAGCCTCCATCGCCGCCTTGCCTGCGCGCAGGCTTTCGCGGATGAGGGCCTCGGTCAGGACCAGCCGCGCCTCCGCCAGATCGTCGAGCGGCAGACGCGCGTCGGCCTCCTCGTCGGCGCCGGCGTCCATGCGGCGAAGTTTCAGCATGCGGGCCCCGGGAGCGCCTTCGATCCCCTCGACCCAGCCGCGGAACCGCTTCCGGTTATAGTGAAGGCCCAGCGTCTCGATGCGCGCCTCGTGACCGACGGCCCGCAGGAAATCGCTCTCCCGCACGAGCGGCCGGTCGATCCCCGGCGACGACATCTCCAGCCGATAGGGCTGATGGGGCATCGGATCTTCCACGTCGAGGAAGGGGGAGACGGCGACGCTCGCCTTCTCGCAATCGTCGACGGACATGGTCCCATCGGGCCGCTCGGCCATAATCTGAACGACAGGCCCTTGATTCGACGAGACTTTCACGCGCACGAGACGATAGCCCAGATCCTTGAGGACGGGCGAGGCCACCCGCGCCACGCGGGCGGCGGGGCCGGTCTCCGTCATGAGGCGCGGCTCATCGAGGTCCTCGACGATCGCGGCTCCGGCAAGGTCTGTCTGCTCTTCGTCCAAGCTCCGGCTCCGTCGGGCCCAAAGCGCCGCGAAAGGCGCTCAGGAAACAAAAAAGAGCGGGTCCCGGCCGGGGCCCACTCTCCATAACGTCCATCCCAGGATGAACCATATGAGGAAATGATTTTTCTTTTATACCCGAAGTGGGCCGCGCCGCGCAAGGACAATGGCGGGAGCCCTTCGCCGGACTTTTCATCGCGCATTTTTGATCCGCGTCGAAAGCGCACGCGCGCGCGCCTCGACTTCGGCTTGCGCGCGCTCTACGAAAAACTCTCCTTTCGGATCGGATGCGCAATGCTGAAGCCCCACACGCGCGGGATGACCGTTCTTCTCGCGTTCATGACCGCCATGGGGCCGATCTCGACGGATCTCTATGTCCCCGCCCTGCCGCAGCTCGCCGCAGATCTGGCGACCACCGCCGCGCGCGTGCAATGGACGCTCTCCTCCTATCTGATGGGCTTCGCCTTCGGCCAATTGGCCTATGGTCCGCTCTCGGACAAATATGGCCGCAAGCCGCTGCTGCTCGCCGGTTTCTTCGCCTATCTGCTCGGCACGTTCGCGAGCGGGGCGACCATGTCCATCGAAGCGCTGACCGTCGCGCGTTTCCTGCAGGGGCTCGGCGGCGCCGGCCCCATCATCATCTCCCGCGCCATCGTGCGCGACATGTATGAAGGCGCGCGCGCGGGACGCGAATTGTCGCTGATGAGCACGATCATGGGGATCGCGCCCATCGCCTCCCCCATGCTCGGCGGCTTTCTGGTCGTCTGGTTCGGATGGCGCGCGGGCTTCGTCGCCATGTTCTGCGCCGTCGGCGTGATCGCGCTTTGCGCGCTCATGTTCCTGCCCGAAACCCTGCGCGAGAAACAAAAGGCGCCGATCTCGCTGCGCGCCGTGGCGGAAAGCTTCGGCGTGGTGGCGCGCCATCCGGTCTGGCGCGTTTACGCCTGCCTGCAGGCGCTCGGGCACACCGGCCTGTTCACTTTCGTCGCGGCTTCGCCCTTCGTCTTGCAGAACGTGATGAAACTGACGCCCGTCCAATTCGGCCTTGGCTTCTCCGCCTGTTCCGTGGCTTTCGTGAGCGGCGCGGCGCTGGGCTCGCGCCTTGTGGGGCGGCGCGGCGTGGACGGGGTGATCTCGCTTGGCGTGGCGTGCCTGGCTTGCGGCGGCGTATCGCAAACCATCGGCCATTTCGTATTTCCCAACGATCCGCTTGCGCTGTTTGGACCCGAGCTTCTGTATTTTCTGGGCATCGGATTGACGCTGCCGCAATCCATCGCGGGCGCCCTGTCGCCCTTTCCCGAGCGCGCGGGCGCCGCCTCCTCGCTGCAGGGCAGCGCGCAAATGACCTTTTCCGCGGGCTTCAGCCTGCTGGTCGTCGCGCTGATCAAGGACGACGCGCTGCCGCTCGTCCTCACGACGCTGCTGATGGGCGGCGGCTCCTATATCGTCTTCACGGCGAGCGCGGGCCTGCGACGACGCGCGCGGCAGGCCTGATCCTCACGCAAGGGCGTCGAACGCGTCGATCAGGCGCGCGATGTCTTCTTCCCGCGACAGACGATGGTCGCCGTCCTTCACCAGCGTGATCGCGACGGGATCCTCCGCCAGATGCTCCACGAGAAGCAGCGCGTGCTGATAGGGCACGTCGGGATCCTGCATGCCCTGCAAGATGTGAACGGGCGCATGCGCGCGGATCGGGGCGTCGAGCAGAAGATGGTTGCGCCCGTCTTCGATCAGGCGCCGCGTGATGGGATAGGGCTCCGGCGAATAGGCCGAGGGACGCAGCCAGACGCCTTTCTCCTCAAGGTCCCGCCGGGCGGAGGGCGGCAGTTTCGGCCACATGAGGGCTTGCGTGAAATCGACCGCCGGAGCGATGAGCGCAAGGCCCGCGAGCCGATGGGCCTCGCCGGCCCGGGCGAGCGCGCGGGCGAGGAGCAGCGCGAGCCATCCGCCCATGGAGGAGCCCACAAGGACCTGCGGCCCTTCCGTGAGCGCGCGAAACACGGCGAGGCTCTCCTCCAGCCACAGGCCGATGGTCCCGTCCTCGAAGCGGCCGCCGGATTCGCCATGGCCGGAATAATCGAACCGCAGGAAGGCCCGGCCCTGCGCCGCCGCATGGGCTTCGAGACGGGCGGCCTTGGTCGACAGCATGTCGGAGCGAAAGCCGCCCAGCCAGAGCCCGCCCGGTCGCGCGCCTCCCGCCGCGGCCGGCGTCCGCCGATAGGCGATGCGGCGGGCCGGGTCGCCGACCTCCAGAAAGGAAGGGGGCGCGATTTCTTGCGCGCTTGTTTCATGGGCGGTTATTTCATGGGCGGTTATTTCATGGGGAGGAGTCGGGTTTGGCGTTTCGTTCACGCGCGCCTTCCTGTAGTTTCGACTTGACCTTGCTTCGCCGCGCCGCGGCGTTCGACCCCTTCTAGCACAGGCCAGAGGAGACCATGCGACCGGGACTGATTTCGCCGCGATATGGCGCTTCGGTCCTCACCGGCCGCACGATCCTCCAGATCATTCCGGAACTGAACGCCGGCGGGGCGGAGCGCACGGCCATCGACGTGGCGGCGGCGCTCGCCGAGATCGGCGCGCGCGCGCTGGTGGCCAGCGAGGGCGGGCGGCTCGTGAGCGAGCTGCAGGCGCTGGGCGGGGTCTGGATTCCCTTCCCGGCGCGGACCAAGAACCCCCTGCGCATGGCGCTCAACATGCGCCGCCTCAAACACGTGATCCGGAGGGAGGGCGTGGACCTGATCCATGCGCGCTCGCGCGCGCCCGCCTGGTCGGCGCTAGGCGCCGCGCGCGGCGCGGGGCGGCCCTTCGTGACGACCTATCACGGCGCCTATGGCGCCAACAGCCAGCTCAAGGCTTTCTACAATTCGATCATGGCGCGCGGCGACGTCGTGATCGCCAATTCCCATTACACCGCCGGAATGATCGAAAGCCTCTATCCCGAGAGCGCGGGGCGCATCGTGGCGATTCATCGCGGCACGGATCTGCGCGCCTTCGCGCCGGAGGCGGTGAGCCCGGCGCGTGTGCAGAAATTGCGCGCCCAATGGGGCGTTCAACCGGACGAACGCGTGGTCCTTCTGGCCGCCCGCCTCACGGCGTGGAAGGGCCAGCGCGTGCTCATCGAGGCCGCGAAAAGCCTGAGCGGCGACGCGGCTTTTGCGAATGTGCGTTACGTTCTGGCGGGCGATCCGCAGGGCCGCGCGGGATATGTGAAGGAGCTGGACGCCCGGATCGCGGAAGCAGGGCTGGCGGGCGCGGCGCTGCGCGTGGGCCATTGCGACGACATGCCCGCCGCTTTCCTCGCCGCCGATTGCGTGGTCGTGGCCTCCACCCAGCCGGAGGCTTTCGGCCGGTCGGCGGTGGAGGCGCAGGCCATGGGATGCCCCGTCGTGGTCACCGACATCGGCGCCGTGCCCGAAACGGTGCTCGCCCCGCCACAGACGCCGGAGGACGCGCGCACCGGCTGGCGCATCCCCCCCGACGACGCGCCGGCCATGGCGCAGGCCATCGCGCATGCCCTGAGCCTTCGCGCCAGCCAACGCGACGCTCTGGCCCTGCGCGCCCGGGCGCATGTCGAGGCCCATTTCTCCCTGCCCAAAATGTGTGCGGAGACGCTCGCGGTCTATGCCGCGCTGCTCGAGGGACGCCGGCCTGGCCCCTCCGGCTGAGCCCGCCCGCCCTCTTTTGCGGTCGCCGGAGTCGCCTGGAAGCCATAATCGGCGAATCTTCCATCGAGCGTGTTGACACTGGCGCCCGCAACGACGATTTCTTAGCCGGGTCCCAATTCAGGCCGTCCAGAGCGGCGCCTGTCGGGGTCCGGCTCATTCATCGCAGGAGATCCGACCATTCGCCGTCCCATGAAAGCGCCTGTCGCACCGCAGAAAGACGGGCCGCGCACCAATCGCGAGATTCGCGCCCGCGAGGTGCAGCTGATCGATCAGGAAGGCCGGAACCAGGGCGTGATTGAAATCACCGACGCCTTGCAACAGGCCGAGGACGCCGGACTGGACCTCGTCGAAATCGTCCCGAACGCCACGCCGCCCGTCTGCAAGATCCTCGATTACGGCAAATTCCGCTTCCTTGAGCAGAAGAAGGCCGCCGAGGCCCGCAAGAAGCAGAAAGTGGTCGAGATCAAGGAGATCAAGCTGCGGCCGGGCATCGACGACCACGATTACGAAACCAAGATGAAGGCCGTGCGCCGCTTCTTCGAAGAAGGCGACAAGGTGAAGATCACGCTGCGCTTCCGCGGCCGCGAGATGGCGCACCAGGACATCGGCTATCGCCTCCTCGAGCGCGTGCGCACCGAGACGGCGGCCATCGCCAAGGTCGAGGCCGCGCCTTCGATGGAAGGCCGCCAGATGATCATGGTGCTCGCCCCGAAATAAGGCGCGCCGCCGGGACGCAGATCGAGACAGGCGCTTCCCCCGGGAGGCGCCTTTTCTTTTTCGCCGAACTTTCCGGGGAGGCCGGCGCGCCTCAGCCCCTTGATCGACGCCGGGATTCCTCCTATAAGCCCGGCTCTGAACCGCCCGGCCGAAGGGCTGCCGTGGCGGTTCTTTTCGCTCATTCCCGATGCGAACGGGAGCGGGGCCAAGGGGCGCCGCGACCGCAACCTACTGAGGCCTAAGGCCGAAGGAGAGCAAAATGCCCAAGCTGAAGACGAAGTCCGGCGCGAAAAAGCGCTTCAAGATCACCGGCACCGGCAAGGTGGTCTACGCCCAGGCGGGCAAGCGCCACGGCATGATCAAGCGGACCAACAAGCAGATCCGGAACCTGCGTGGAACGAACGTCCTCTTCAAGACGGACGGCGACAACATCAAGAAGTACTTCCTGCCCAACGGCTGAAGTCCTCTCCCGCACCCCATCTGCACTTTTCTGAAGGAATTCCGCCATGGCTCGCGTCAAACGGGGCGTCACCGCCCACGCCAAGCACAAAAAGACCCTCAACGCCGCTAAGGGCTTTCAGGGTCGTCGCAAGAACACGATCCGCGCTGCGAAGGCCGCCGTCGACAAGTCGATGCAATACGCCTATCGCGACCGCAAGAACAAGAAGCGCACCTTCCGCGCGCTCTGGATTCAGCGCATCAACGCCGCCGTTCGCGAGTTCGGCCTGACCTACAGCGCTTTCATCAATGGCCTGTCGCTCGCCGGCGTCGTGGTGGACCGCAAGGTTCTCTCCGAAATGGCGATCCACGAGCCGGCCGGCTTCAAGGCGATCGTCGAGAAGGCGAAGGCCTCCTTGCCCGCCGCCGCCTGATCGGCGCGACCGTCAACCAGATGCAAAGGCCCGCCTCGGCGGGCCTTTCCGTTTTGGGCCGCTTCCTCGACAAGCCCGCCCGCCCGTGGCAAAAGCCCGGCGGCTTTCCCCTCATCGGCGCCCGTTCATGTCAGACCTGAACCAACTCGAATCCGAAACGCTCCACGCGATCGCCGCCGCTTGCGACGAAGCCGCGCTTGAAACCGTGCGCGTGGCCGCGCTGGGCAAGAAGGGCTCGATCTCGGCCCTGCTCGCCACGCTGGGCAAAATGTCGCCCGAAGAGCGCAAGAGCGCGGGCGCGGCGATCAATGCGCTGAAGGACAAGGTCGGCGAGGCGCTGAACGCGCGCAGGAGCGTGCTCAAGGACGCCGCGCTTGAAGCGCGTCTGGCGAGCGAGACGATCGACGTGACCCTGCCTGCGCGCGACGCTGCGATCGAGCGCGGGCGCATTCACCCGATCACGCAGGTGATGGACGAACTCACCGCCATTTTCGCGGATATGGGTTTCTCGATCGCCGAAGGCCCGGACGTCGAGAGCGACGATTATAATTTCACGAAGCTCAATTTTCCCGCCGGCCATCCGGCGCGCGAAATGCACGACACGTTCTTCTTCAAGCCCGACGCCGCGGGCGAGCGTAAATTGCTGCGCACGCATACCTCGCCGGTGCAGGTGCGCACGATGCTCGCCAACAAGCCGCCGATCCGCGTGATCTGCCCCGGCCGCACCTATCGGTGCGATTCCGACCAGACCCACACGCCGATGTTCCATCAGGTCGAAGGACTGGTGATCGACAAGTCCGCGCATCTGGGCCATCTGAAATGGATCCTCGAAGAATTCTGCAAGGCGTTCTTCGAAGTGCCGAGCGTCAAGATGCGCTTCCGCCCCTCGTTCTTCCCCTTCACCGAGCCGTCGATGGAAGTCGACATCCAATGCAGGCGCTCAGGCGGCGAGATCCGCTTCGGCGAGGGCGAGGATTGGCTGGAGATTTTGGGCTGCGGCATGGTGCACGCCAATGTGCTGCGCAATTGCGGAGTCGATCCTGACGAATATCAGGGTTTCGCCTGGGGCATGGGCATCGACCGCATCGCGATGCTGAAATACGGCATGTCGGACCTGCGCGCCTTTTTCGAAGCGGACGTGCGCTGGCTCTCGCATTACGGCTTCCGCCCGCTCGACCTGCCCACGCTGGCCGCCGGCCTCAGCTCGTAAGGAGAGAGCATCATGAAACTCACTCTCTCCTGGCTCAAGGATCATCTCGACACCGACGCCTCGCTCGACGAGATCGTCGAGACGCTGACGCGCATCGGCCTTGAAGTGGAAGGCGTCGACGATCCGTCGAAAAAGCTGAAGGCGTTCGTCGTCGGCCATGTTCTGGAGGCCAAGCCGCATCCCAACGCCGACCGCCTGCGCGTGTGCATGGTCGATGTGGGAGCGGGCGCGCCCGTGCAGGTCGTCTGCGGCGCCCCCAATGCGCGCACCGGCCTGAAAAGCGTCTTCTCGCCGCCGGGGACCTATATTCCCGGCAAGGACATCACGCTCGGCAAGGGCGTGATCCGCGGCGTGGACTCCAACGGCATGCTCTGTTCGGCGGCCGAATTGCAATTGTCGAACGATCACGACGGCATTCTTGAATTGCCGGAGGACGCGCCCGTGGGCGCGGCTTACGTCGATTACGCGCAGCTCGCCGATCCCGTCATCGACATCAATCTCACGCCCAACCGCTCCGACGCGGCCGGCGTGCATGGCGTCGCGCGCGATCTCGCCGCGGCGGGTCTGGGCAAGCTGAAAGACCATGCGATCACGCCGGCGACGGCCGGCTTTCCCTGCCCCGTCCCGGCGACGCTCGATCTGGCGGGCGCCGACGCGCATCTGGCGCCGCTCTTCGCGCTGCGTCTGGTGCGCGGCGTGAAGAACGGCCCCTCCCCGGAATGGATGCAGAAGCGCCTCAAGGCGATCGGCCTGCGTCCGATCAATGCGCTTGTCGACATCACCAATTATCTCACCTTCGACCGCGGCCGGCCGCTGCATGTCTTCGACGCCGGAAAGGTGAAGGGCGGGCTCAGCGTGCGCCGCGCGAAGGCGGGCGAAACGATCCTCGCGCTCGACGGCAAGACCTATGATTTGTCGGCGGACGTCGTCGTCATCGCCGATGAGGCGGGCGTCGAATCCATCGCCGGCGTGATGGGGGGCGAACATTCCGGCTGCGACGAGGCCACCACCGACGTTCTGATCGAATCTGCCTTGTGGGATCCGATGAACATCGCGCGCACGGGCCGCGCTCTCGGCATCGCCACCGACGCGCGCTATCGTTTCGAACGCGGCGTGGATCCCGCCTTCTGCATTCCCGGCGCCGAGCTGGCCACCCATCTCGTGCTCGATCTGTGCGGCGGCGAAGCCTCCGAATTGCTCGTCGTGGGCCAACAGCCGCGCCCTGACGTGACGGTGGATTTCCCGTGGAGCGAAGTGAAGCGCCTCACGGGTCTCGACCTGCCCCATTCGGACATGGCGGAGATTCTGGCGAAGCTCGGATTCAGCGTGAACGCGAAGGCCGGTCATCCCGATCGCGTGGACGTGAAAGCGCCGTCGTGGCGGCCCGACATCGAAGGCAAGGCCGACATCGTCGAGGAGATCGTGCGCATCGCAGGCGTGGACCGCGTCGCCTCGACGCCGCTGCCGCGCGCCGTCGCCGCCGTGCCCGCGCCGATCCTCACGCTTCTGCAGAAGCGCAGCCGCCTCGCGCGTCGCACGCTCGCCGCGCAAGGCATGGTGGAGGCGGTCACCTGGTCGTTCGTCTCGCAGGAGAAGGCGAAGCTTTTCGGCGGCGGGCGGGAGGAGCTGGCGCTCGCCAATCCTATCGCGGCGGATCTCTCCGACATGCGCCCCAGCCTGCTGCCGAGCCTGATCGGCGCCGCCCAGCGCAACGCCGACCGCGGTTTCGGCGACGTCGCCCTTTTCGAAGTGGGGCAGGTGTTCAAGGGCGCGGGCGACAAGGACCAGCGCATGGCCGCCGCGGGCTTGCGGCGCGGCTCTGCGAGAATCGGCGGTTCGGGCCGCCATTGGAGCGGCAAGGGGCAGGCGGTCGATGCGTTCGACGCCAAGTCCGACGCCATGGCGCTGCTGTCCACGCTGGGCGTAGCGGTCAGTGGATTGAACGTCGTGCAAGGCGGGCCCGCCTGGATGCATCCGGGCCGTTCGGCGACGCTGCAATTCGGGCCCAAGGCCGTCATCGGCTATTTCGGCGAATTGCATCCGCGCGCGCTGGAGACGCTCGACGCCTCCGGCCCGCTCTGCGCTTTCGAGATCATCCTCGACGACCTGCCTGCGCCGCGCGCGAAACCGACCCGCGCGAAGGCGAAACTCGAGATAAGCGATTTCATGCCGGTGGAGCGCGACTTCGCTTTCGTGACGCCGCGCGAGACCAAAGCCGCGGACGTGCTGCGCGCGGCCTTCAGCGCCGACAAGGCGCTCATTTCGAATGTGGACGTGTTTGACGTCTATGAGGGCCCCGGCGTGCCGGAGGGCTCGAAATCCATCGCCATCGCCGTCACCCTGCAACCGCGCGAGCGCACGCTCACCGAGGCGGACATCGAACAGACCTCGGCGCGCATCATTGCGGAAGTGACGAAGAAGACGGGCGGAACGCTGCGCGGTTGATCTCCGCGCAGCGATTCTCACATCGTCAGGACGATCTTGCCCAGATGCGCGTTCGCGCGCATGTGATTTTGCGCGGCCAAGGCCTCGTCGAACGCAAAGGTTCGGTCGATCGCCGGCTTGATGCGCCCGCTTTCGAAATGCGCGCCCAGATCGGCTGACAGCCGCCGCGTGATCTCGATCTTCTCCTCGAGGGAGCGGGTGCGGAAGGTGACGCCGATCAGCTTCATCCGCTTCAGCGCGATCTTGTCGAGATCAATCTCGTCCATCTTGCCCGCAAGTCGCCCGATGGTGATGAGCCGCGCCTTGACGGCGGCGGCGTCCACCAGAGACATCAGCATCCCCGCGCCCACATTGTCGGCGATCACGTCCATGCCCTTGCCTTGCGTCGCCTCCATGCAGGCGGCCACGAGATCGTCCGAACCCGATTGCAGCGGGAGATCGAGACCCATGGCCTTGAGCCGGGCGAGCTTGCCCGCATCGCGCGACGTCCCCGCCACCAGACGCGCGCCGAGCGCTTTGGCGATCTGGATCATCGCGCCGCCGACGCCGGCGGCGACTCCGGCGATGAGCACGTCCTCCCCGGCTTTCAGCTCGCCGTTCGTGACAAGCGCGTCATGCCCGGTCGAAAAGAAAACCGGGATCGCCGCCGCCTCGACAAAGCCCACGCCCGCAGGAACCTTCATGGCGACGCGCGAATCAGCGAGCGCCTTTTCCGCATAGGCCCTTGTGGTCATCGACATGACCCTGTCGCCGATGGCGTAGCCGCGAACCTGAGCCCCGAGGCCGATCACTTCGCCGGCCATTTCCATGCCCGCGACATTGGCCGCCGGATCGTCGGGCTTTGCGATGGGGCGCGCAAGCTCCGCGCGATTGAGCCCGACCGCCTTGACCGCGATCAGAAGATCGTAGGGACCGGGCGCAGGATCGGGAACGTCGCGCAATTCAAGCGTCGCGCCTTCGGCTCCCTTGGCGTTCACAAATGCTTTCATGCGATCCTCCGCTCACAGCGGTTCGAGTTTGGCGAGCGTCGTCACTTCTTTCCAGCGCCGCGAATCCTCCTCGAGGCGCTTGCGCACGAAGGCCGCGTCGCCTGGCAGCGCGTCGGCGCCTTGCGACAAGAGAAACTCACGCGTGGCGGGCATGGCGACGGCGGCGGCGAACCATTTCTCCAGCTTCTCGACGACGGGATCGGGCGTTCCCGTCGGCGTGAAGACGGCCCACCAGGGCGCGACGAAAACGCTCGACGCGCCGGCCTCCATCATCGTGGGACGATCCGGCACGGCGGAGGGACGGCGCGAGCCTGTCGTGGCGAGAATGCGGACTTTGCCGGCCTTCTCCTGCCCCAGCGCATACATGGCGTCAGCGAAGGTGAAATCGACCTGACCCGCCGCCGCGTCGGACGTCGCCGCCGGCGTGGTCTTATACGTCACCTGCACCACGTCCTTCAGGCCGATGTCCTTCAGATAAAGCACGGCGGAGGCGAGCGAGGAGGTGACGGCCCATCCATAGGTCGCCTTGCCGCCCTTGCCTTTCAGAAGCGCGTTGAGATCGGACACGCTTTGCACGGGACTATTGGTCGAAACGCTGAGCGCGAAGACCAGCTCCGCCACCGATGCGACCGGCTGGAGATCCTTGGACGCGTCGAAAGGCAGGTTTTTGTAGATATAGGGCGAGGCGGCGATGCCGGCCGCGCCGCCGAAGAGAATCGTATAGCCGTCCGGCTTGGCTTTCGCGACTTGCTCGACCGAGAGATTGCCTGCGGCGCCGGGCTTGTTGTCGACGATGAAAGTGACGCCCCCGGCCTCGCCCGCTTTCGCGGTGAACCAGCGACACAGAATGTCGGCGCCGCTGCCGGCCGGAAAGCCGAGCACGACGCGGACAGGCCGATCCGGATAATCCGCGCGGGCCGCGCCGGGCCCGGCAAGGCCCGCCAGCACGCCAAGGGCTGCGGCGAATAGGAGTCTCGTTGCGCTCATCATGTCCTCCCTCTTCTTTTTAGCCGAAAGGCTTTGGAGGGAGTTTAGACACGCCGGGGCGCGCCCGTCCATGGCCGCCCGCCGGCGCCCGATGCGGCCCTATCGCGAGGGCTTCAGCCCCATCAGACCGGCGATGAGATTGCGCTGCGTCTGCGACGTGCCGGCGGCGATCGTTCCGCTGCGCGAATCGCGGAAATAGCGCTGCATGTCGTATTCCGCGCTCAGGCCGTAACCGCCCATGATCTGCACGCCCATATTGGCGACCTTGGCGTAAACTTCCGAGGCGAAGAGTTTCGCCATGGT
Source organism: uncultured Hyphomicrobiales bacterium (assembly GCA_903918155.1). Classification (GTDB taxonomy): domain Bacteria; phylum Pseudomonadota; class Alphaproteobacteria; order Rhizobiales; family Beijerinckiaceae; genus Terripilifer. Next base: position 13,305 of record CAIXDD010000534.1, on the reverse strand, counting down.
GATCTCGCGCAGCGCATCCTTGCCTTGCGACACAAGCCAGACCGCGCGCCACATCAGCATGGTCGCCGCGTCCACCTCCGTCGCCATATCGGCGACCATATGCGCGATGGACTGAAAGGCGCCGATCGGCTGGCCGAACTGGATGCGCTCTTTCGCATAGCTGGCGGCGAGATCGACGATGGCTTGCGCGGCGCCGCAAGAGCCGGCCGCAGACACCGCCCGCTCGATCTGCAAGCCGTCCATCAGACAATCCCAGCCGCCGTTTTCGCCGCCGATGAGATTCTCTTCGGGGACTTCGACATCGCGCAGGAAAACTTCATAAGTGCCTGCGCAGCGGCGCCCGAGCATGTCCAGCTTGCGGCATTCGACGCCGGGCGCGTTCTTGTCGATCAGCAGGAGCGACATGCCCTTCCGGTAATGGACGTCGCGATTCGTCTTCACATAGGTGTTGATATAGGTGTTCTTGAGCCCTGCGCCCGTCGTCCAGAGTTTTTGGCCGTTGACGAGATAGCCGCCGTCTTTCCTGGCGGCGAAGGTCTTCATGGCGCCGACGTCGGAACCGGCGTCGGGCTCGGAAATGCCGATGGCGAAGCGGATGTCGCCAGCCATCATCGCCGGCAGGAAGCGCTGCGCCTGTTCGCTCGTGCCCTTGCGCAGGATGTTGAGCCCGCAGAAGACGTTTCCTCCATAGGCCATGCTGAAATCGGCGCTGACGCGGGAGATTTCGTAATTCACGATGGCGAGGTCGATGGCGCTTCCGCCCAATCCGCCGATCTCCTCGGGAAAGGGCAGGGCGAGCAGGCCCGCTTCGATCCACTTGTCATAGAGATCATAAGGAAAGGTCTGGTCGCGATCATGCGCGCGGATCATGTCCGACGTGGCGTGGCGCGCCATCAGTTTCTGAACGCTGTCGCGCAAGAGCTCCTGCTCTTCAGTGAAGGCGAAATCCATGCTTGTCTCCGGCTCTGCGCGTCAGCGCGTCACGATCAGCGCGTCGAGCGCAACCGCGCCCGCGCCTTCCTCGAACACGACGACGGGATTCACATCGATCTCGGCGACTTCCGGATGGGCCATGACGAAGGCGCCCAGACGCGCGGCTATGGCGGCCGCCGCCTTCACGTCGCGCGCGGGCTGTCCGCGGAAGGCCTTGAGAAGCGCCGCGCCTTTCAGGCGATACAATTCCTCAATGATGGCGTCCTCCCCGAGATCGGGCGCAAGCACGCGCACGTCATGCAGCGCTTCGGCGATGACGCCGCCGAGTCCCACGACCAGCACCGGGCCCCAATCAGGATCGTTGCGGGCGCCGAAGATCAGTTCGACGCCGCGACGCGCCATTTTCTCGACCAGCACGCCATCCAGCGCGAGGCCCGGCTTCGCCCGCTCGACATTCGCGCGCAATTGGCTCCACGCGTTCGAAAGCGCCGGCGCGTCGGCGATATTGAGAATGACGCCGCCCGCGTCGCTCTTGTGCGCCAGCGCCGCCGCCTGCGCCTTGATCACGACGGGATAGCCGATGCGGTCGGCGATCTCCTGCGCCTGCGCAAGGGAGGTGGCGAAGCCGCCGGCGAGCATCGGCACGCCGGCCTGCGCGAGCAGCGCTTTCGCCTCGTGCTCCGCAAGAACCCCGGACTTGAGCGGGGACGCCGGCGCGAGGGCGCGGCGCTCCGGCGCGGGCTTGCGCGCATGGTGACGCCAGAAGGCGGCGAGGGCGCGCATGCAGCGTTCAGGCGAACGGTAGAAGGGCACGTTCAGCGCCCGCAGGTCGGTGACGATGTCGTCCTGAATTTCGGCCTCGTCGCCCAGCATCGCGAAGATGACCGGCTTTTCGAACGTCAATTCGCGGGCGGCGTCGATGATCGGCTGCATCTTGCGCGGCGCGATGAGGGGACTCGATATGATGCCCCCGAAGACCACGCAGCCGACGCCCTCATCGGCGAGAAACGGCTCTAGCGTCTTTCGATAGAGATGGGGATCGACCAGAGCCTGGGCGGTGAGGTCGAGCGGGTTCGTCGGCTGGATGAGATCGGGCGCAAGGGCGCCGATGACCCGCCGGGCCGCTTCTCCCGGCTCGGGCAGCGGCAGGCCGAGGGCCTGGCAATAATCCAGCGACATGCCCTTGAAGGCGCCCGAGTCGGAAATGATGGCGACGCCGCCCTTCATGGGCTTGGGGAAGCGGACGAACAATTCGGTGACGTCGATCAGCTCCTCCAGCGTTTCGACGACCAGCGCGCCCTCGCGTTCGACGAGCGCGCGCATCACGTCCCAATCGCCGCTCATGGCGCCCGTATGGGTCTGCGCGGCTTCCTTGGCGGCGGCGCTGCGTCCGGGATGCATCAGCACGATGGGCTTGCCCACGCGCGCGGCGCGCCGGGCCAATTCCAGAAAGCGTTGCGGATCGCGGAATTGCTCCGCGACGAGCGACACCACATGCGTCGAGCTTTCATCGATCAGGAAATCGAGAAAATCCTCAAGGCCGTTCAGCGCCTCGTTGCCCGTGGAGGCGTAGACGGAGACGGGCAGGCCGCGCGCCTGCAGGGCCGCGCGCATCACGCTGGCCATGGCGCCGGATTGCGACACCATGCCGACGGCGCGCTTGCCTTCCGCCGGGAACGGCGCGACGGCGCCGAATGTGGTGGCGACATGCGCGACGTAATTCACGAAGCCTAGGCAATTGGGGCCTTCGATGGCCATGCCTGCGGCGCTGGCGATGGCGGCCAATTCATCCTGCAGGGCTTTGCCGGCAGGGCCCGCCTCGGCGAAGCCGGCGCCGAAAATGACAAGCCCGCCGACGCCTTTCGCGGCGCAGCCCTTCACGGCGTCGAGCACGGCGGCTTGCGGCACGGCGAGCACGGCGCAATCGACGCCGTCCGGCAGGTCCCAAACCGATTTCAGGCAGGGGCGGCCGTCGATCTCGGACCGGTTGGGATTGATGAGATGCACGTCGCCGGGAAATGCGAAACGCTTCAGATTGGCGAGGACGCCAGCGCCGAGCGAACCCGGCGTGGCGGAGGCCCCGACGATGGCGATGGAGCGCGGCTGCAGCAGCCGCGCGATCGCCGATTTCACCTTCTGGTCATCAGGCATCGCGCTTGTATCCCGCAAGGCCGGGACGGAAGCTCTTCTCGTCGAGGAATTGCTTCATGCCCTGCTCGCGTCCCTTCTCGGGATCGAGGAAACGCGCCTGATGGCTCTTGGCGAAGAGATAATCGTCCGCCGTCTCCCACGACATGCCTTGCACGGAGCGCACCGCCTGCTTGCAGGCGCGCAAGACGGTCGGGTTCTTGCCCAGAAGCTCCAGCGCCAGTTCGCGCGTGTGCTCGCGCAATTTCGCACGCGGCACGGATTCATTAACGAGGCCCATATCGGCCGCCTTCTTTCCGTCGAAGGTGCGGCCGGTCATGATGTAATACATCGAATCGCGATGGTTCATCGTCTGCACGACGGCGCGCGTGACATTGCCGCCGGGAATGATGCCCCAATTGATTTCGGAAAGGCCGAAGATCGCCTCATCGGCCGCAATCGCGAGATCGCAGGAGACGAGCGGCGTGAAGCCGCCGCCGAAACACCAGCCGTTGACCATCGCGATCGTGGGCTTGGTGTACATCTGCAACATGCGCCATTGCCATTGCCAGGCTGAACGGCGCACATGAAGCTGCTGCTCATAGGTGAGCCCGTCGGCGGCGCGGAAATATTCCCGCAGGTCCATGCCGGCGGTGAACGAATCGCCCGCGCCCGTGAGCACCATGACGCCGGCGTCCTCGGCCAGCTCGATGGCGTCCAGCACCTGGACCATGTCGTCGTTGAGGCCCGGGCTCATGGCGTTGCGCTTGGCCGGGCGATTCAGCGTGACCCAGGCGATTCCGTTCTCGATCTCGACGTCGACGTTCTTCCAGTCGCCCAGCTTGCGGGTCCCGTTTCGCTCTCCGGCCATGGCTGCCTCCCTGTTTACCTGCATTGGGAAAGACATTAGACAATATCAGGGACGCTGATCAAGTGACGCGGACTTCCGCTCCCCGCGGGGGATGGGATAATGTCCGGCGCGATTTGAAATGAAGACAAAAGCTTAGGGGAGGCTGCATGAAACTCGTGTCATTCATCGCCAACGGGCGGACGAGCTGGGGCGCCGCCGTGGACGGCGGGATCGTGGACCTGGGCGCGCGCCTGCCGGAATTCGCCGACGTGCGGGACCTGCTGGCCAAGGACGGGCTGGCCAAGGCCAAGGCGGCGCTTGCCGGCGCCAAGGCCGACCACAAGCTGGATGCGGTCACCCATCTGCCGCCGGTGCCGAATCCCGAAAAGATTTTCTGCGTCGGCTTGAACTACGCCGACCATGTGGTGGAGACCAAGCGGGAGAAGACCGAAGATCCCGCGATCTTCATTCGCTTCGCCGACAGCCAGATGGGCCATATGCAGCCGATGCTCGTTCCTCCGGAATCGAGCCATCTCGATTATGAGGGCGAAATCGCCATCGTCATCGGCAAGGCGGGCCGCCGGATTGCGCTCGAGCGGGCCTATGATCATGTCGCCGGCTTCTCCTGCTACAACGACGGCTCCATTCGCGACCTGCAATGGGCGACGACTCAATGGACCACGGGCAAGAATTTCCCCGCGACCGGCGCTTTCGGCCCCTGGCTCACGACCGTGGACGACGTGCCGGCGGACACTCGGCTGACGCTCATCACCCGCCTGAACGGCGTGGAGATGCAGCGCGCCACGACGGACATGATGGTTCATTCCATCCCTCGCCTGATCGCCTTCATCTCCGTCTTCACGCCGCTGGCGCCGGGCGACGTGATCGTCACCGGCACGCCCGGCGGCGTGGGCGGGCGCAAGTCTCCGCCGCTGTGGATGAAGGACGGCGACATCGTCGAGATCGAAGTCGACAAGGTGGGCGTGCTGCGCACTCCGGTGAAAAACGAACGCGCCTGAGGGGGAGACCATGCGTCCAGCCGCGCTCGGCTATCTGATCGTCAGCGCCAAGTCTCTCGAAGACTGGGGCGCCTTTGGCCCCGGTCAACTTGGTTTGCAACGCATCGACAAAAGCGCTTCGACGCTCGCTTTCCGCATGGACGACCGCTCGCAAAGGCTCGTCGTGCATGCGGACGGCGGATCCACGATCAGCGCCTATGGTTGGGAAATGGCGGACGCCGCGGCTCTCGATGCGATCTGCGCGCAGATCGAAGCGGCGGGCTTCAAGGCGACGCGTGGCTCGCGCGCGCTCGCCGACGAACGCCATGTGCGCGATCTCGTCGTGACCCATGATCCCAGCGGCGGCCGAATCGAATTGTTTCACGGACCCGAGGTCGCTTCGGACGCCTTCGCGCCTGGCCGCAATATCGCGGGCTTCCGCACGGGCGCGCTGGGATTGGGCCATGTCGTCGCCTATGCCGCCGACATCGATCCGATGATCGCCTATTATCGCGACGTTCTGGGCTTCGGCGTCAGCGATTTTTACGACAAGCCGTTCAAGGCCTGCTTCTTCCATCTCAATCCGCGTCATCACAGTTTCGCGCTGATCCAGCACGACAAGAATATGGTCCATCATCTGATGATGGAATATTTCGCGTTCGACGACATGGGGCATGGATGGGACATCGCGCAGGCGGAAAGCCGCGTCGCGGTGACGATGGGTCGGCACGCCGGCGACGACATGACGTCCTTCTACACATGGACCCCGTCCGGCTTCATGGTGGAATCGGGCTGGGGCGGCAAATGCATCGATCCGGCGACATGGACGCCGAGCGAGCGCAGCGTCGGGCCGAGCATCTGGGGCCATGATCGCCTGTGGCTTCCGCAAGACAAGCGCAAGGAAGCCCTGGAGATGGTGCTGCGCAACGGCAGCAACGGCTTGCGCCGGCCCGTGCAGGTGATCGAAGGCAATTATGAGCTGATGCCGGGCGTCTGTCCGTGGTGGGACGGCGCGATACGCGCAGGAAAATAAGAAAGGCCGGCGAAAGCCGGCCTTTCTTTTTGCAAGGACGAAGCGCGAGGCTACGCGCTCACTTGCCCCACAATTCCTTGCTGGCGAGACGCGCGCCCTCGGAAAGAGCCTCGAATTTCGCCCACATGATCGAGGGATGGACGCGACGATAAAACGGGCCCTGCGCAAAGCCGCAATCGGTGCCCGCGATCACGTTCTCGCGCCCGATCAATTTAGCGATGCGCACGATGCGTTCCGCCACAAGCTCGGGATGCTCCACCACATTCGTGGCGTGGCTGATGACGCCCGTGGCGAGGATGCGGCCCGGCGCGGGCTTCTTCTCGCCCCACACTTTCCATTCGTGCTCATGGCGCGGATTGGCGCCTTCGATGACGAAACAGCCGGCCTTGATCTTGTAGATCTCGTCCAGCAGCGTGCGCAGGGGAATGTCGGTCGTATGCGGGCCGTTCCAGCTTCCCCAGCAGACGTGATAGCGTACGCGATCTTCCGGAATGCCGCGCAATGAATAATTGATCAGCTCGACCTGCTTGCCCACCCATTTCATGTAGTCTTCAGTGCTGGCGGGCGGGACCATGCGATCATAGGTGACGGCGAGACGGGCGTCGTCGAGCTGCACGAGCAGGCCGGACTCGACGATCGCCTTGTATTCGGCGTTCATCGCAGTCGCGATCGCCTGCATGATGTCGTCTTCGCTCTTGTAATATTCATTGCGGCGATCGGGGATCACGCTGGCGGGCGAGGCGACCGGCAGAAAGCCTTCTTCGACGCCATTGGCGGCCATTGCGGCCTTCATATTGTCGATGTCGCGCTGAACCGCAGCGAACCCGGTATATTCGATGGGGGCGACGCAGACCGAATCCATCGTCGTCGCCATGCCTTCCTTGGCGTCCATCTCGTCGTAGAAGGCCGAGAAGCGCGTGCGGTCCGCGCCGCGCCGCCAGGAATTCTCGCCGCTGAAGGGACGACGCTCGAAGCCGCTCATGCGCTCGATGACATATTGCGACCAGGAAATGCCCTTGCCGAACTCGCCGTCGCTGGGGAGGTCGATGCCTGCGGCTTTCTGCTGCGCGACGACGGTTTTCACCTCGTCCTTGAGCTTCGCCTGATGAGCCGCTTCGTCCACGGCCTGGCCGGCCTGTTTCGCGCGCAGATGATCGACGACGGATTGGGGACGAATCAGGCTTCCCACATGCGTCGTCAAAATGCGGTCGGTGCTATGCTTCACGGCGAACCTCCCCCTTGGAGCGGTCTCGAGCGCTCGGTGGTGGGCAGCGTTCTAGTGTAGCGCGTGGGCAGGCGCAACGTCTCTCGCTAGGCCTTGCCCACCGCAGCCGCGCGAATCGCGCGCCAGACCCGGTGCGGGGTCGCCGGCATGTCGAACCGCGCCACGCCAACGCCCGTCAGCGCGTCACAGACCGCGTTCATCACCGCGGCAGGCGCAGGCGTCGTGCCGCCCTCGCCGCCGCCCTTGATGCGCAAAGGATTGCCCTTGGTCGGATCTTCCGACAATTGCACGTCGAAGGAGGGCACGAGATCGGCGCGCGGCATGGCGTAGTCCATGAAGGAGGCGGAGATCACCTGACCCTCCGAATCATACGCGTGATGTTCGACCAGCGCCTGGCCGACGCCCTGCACGATGCCGCCGTGAACCTGCCCATGAAGGATGAGCGGATTGATGGGCTGTCCCGCATCGTCGACCTGCGTATAGCGGACGATGGCGACGACGCCCGTTTCCGGATCGATCTCCAATTCGCAGACCGCAGCCCCCGTCGGATAAGCGGGAATGCGGCCGCGCATCGCGGCGGTCGCGAGCAAGCCTCCGCGAAGCTCCTGCGGCAGGAGCGGAGACTCCTCGGACGCCCGCGCGAGATCGAAGACGCCAAAGCGCTGATTTTTTCCCGGCGCCGCGAACAGCCCGTCCTCGAAACGAATGGCGCGCTCTTCGCATTCGAGAAGGCGCGCAGCGATGCGTCGGGCCTTCTGCACGATCTGCGCGCCCGCATCCGTCATCAGCGCGCCGCCGATGCGCATGGAGCGGTCGGAATGCGAGCCGCCGCCGGAGACGACCTTGTCCGTGTCGCTGACGATCAGGCGCACGTCGTGCGGACGCACGCCGAACATGTCGGCGATCACCTGCGCGAAAGAGGTCTCATGCCCCTGCCCGGTGGATTGGGTGCCGATCGTCAGGTCGATGCGGCCGTCCTGCGAATTGACGCGCAAGTCGACGCGTTCATGAGGGGCGCCCACGGGGCATTCGATGTAATTGGCGAGGCCGATGCCGGCGAGCAGGCCGCGCTTCAGGGCGGCTTTCCGGCGCCGTTCGAAGCCTTTCCAATCCGCCGCGTCCAAAACCTTGCGCATATTGCCGGCGAAATCGCCGCTGTCGTAAGTGAGGCCCGCAGCGGTGCGATAGGGAAATTCCTTTCGCGTGACGAGATTGCGCTTGCGGATCTCGATGCGATCCATTTGGAGCCGCGCCGCCGCCAGATCGAGCGATCGCTCGATGGCGAGCGTCGCCTCGGGCCGGCCCGCCCCGCGAAACGGGCCGGTCGGCGTCGTGTTCGTCATCACGCCGCGAACGCGCACGCCCGCGACGGCCACGCGGTAGACGCCCGGCGCGATGCGATAGGTGTTATGCAGCTGCACGAAGGAGACCGTATGCGCTCCCACCGCGCCGGTGATGTCCAGCGCCATGCCGAGGATGCGGCCGTCCTTGTCGAAACCCACGCGCGTGCGCGTGACGATGTCGCGCCCCTGATAATCGGTGAGGATCGATTCCGTGCGGTCATTGGTCCATTTGACGGCGCGCTTCAGGCGGCGCGCGGCCCAGACGATGCACACTTGCTCAGGATAAGGATCGGTGCGCGAGCCGAATCCCCCGCCCGTGTCCGGGCATGTCACGCGCAGCTGATCCTGCTCCAGCTTCAACGCGCCGCAGACGCCCATGCGCACGCGATGCACGCCCTGGCATCCGGTATGGAGGGAGACGCGGCCCGTATCGGGCTCGAATTCCGCGACGCCGGAGCGCGGCTCCATAAAGGCGACGACGATGCGCGGATTGCGATATGTCTCTTCGATCACGACATGGGCGCCCGCAAGCAGGCGCTCCGCTTCCGCATGGTCGCCGAAATCGTTTTCGAAAGCGATATTGTCGGCCGCTTCGGGATGAAGACTCGTCGCGTCAGGCTTCATCGCCTCCTGCGCGCTCGTCGCCGCAGGCAGCGGTTCGTAGGAAACGAGAATGGCCTCGGCGGCGTCTCGCGCCGCATGCGCGGACACCGCCACGACCATCGCGACGGGCTCGCCGGGATAAAGCACCCGCTCCTTGGCGAGCGGCCATTGGGCTGATTTGAAAATGGGCCGTTGCGACGTGGGCTTGAAGGCCGGATCGTCGACATCGAGCGCGCCCGCCGGCACGGGCGTCACCGGAATCGGGCCGCAGCCGTCGGCCACGTAATCTTTCGCCGTCAGGATCGCGAGCACGCCGGGCATGCCGCGCGCGGTCTCGCAATCGATGGCGCGGAGGATCGCATGGGCGTGCGGCGAGCGAAGGAAGACCGCGCAGGCCTGATCGGGCGCGGTGATGTCGTCCGAATAGCGGCCTGCGCCCTGAACGAGACGCAGGTCTTCGAACCGCGGGAGGGGCCGCCCCACCCAGGGGCCGCTCTCCAGATCGTCCGTTTCGGCGTGGCTTGTCATGCAAGAGACCTCAGGTCCGCCGCGCTCGCGGCGGCGCGCGTTTTGCGCGTGTTCTACCCCGCGCCTCGCAGATGTCCAAGACGCGGAGGATGCGCGTTAGTGATTTCCCGATTGGGCTTTGGCCCACGCCGCAGGCTCATGCGCATCGATGAGGACGAAGGCGATGCGGCAATTGGCGGATGAATTGTTCACCCACGCATGATTGGTCGCCTTCTGGATCAGAACGTCCCCGGCCTTCAGATGAACTTCCGAATCGTCGAGCAACATATCGATCTCGCCCTCGAGCACGATGGCGTAGTCAATGCTGCGGGTGCGATGCATCGAGGCGTGACGCGGCGGCGAGGCAGACGATTCGTGAATGCCCATCTCTTTCAACATGGCTGAATTGTCCACCGGTCCAGACTCAGCCGCAGGCGGAAAATCCACGATGCGCAGGATGGAGCCGTTGCGCGGCGGCCCGACGGCGCGATCGGCGAGCGTCGGGTCGGCCCGAGTCTCCAGATTCACCGGCGTTTCTTCGGTCACCCAGAGCAGCGTCGACGTCAGATTTCCGGCGGCGCGCGCCTTCACGTTGGGAGCGAATCCGTCTTCGACGATGACGGCTTTTCCTGTCGCGTCATGGTCGGCGATGACCCGGCGTGTCTGGCGCAGCATGTTTCCCCCAAATGACATTCGCCGCAGCTTTCGGTTTTCCTCCCGCCTTGTCAACGCTAGGAAGAAGGGAGGGATCGAAACAACAGGAGGGCGCTTTGGCGACAAAGCCTCATGTGCTGATAGCGGGCGCGGGCATCGGCGGATTGACTGCGGCTCTAGCCTTGCTGCAGCGCGGCTACGACGTGGACGTGTTCGAGCAGGCCCCGCAATTGCTGGAATTCGGCGCCGGCGTGCAGATCGCGGCCAATGGCTCGCGCGTTCTCATCGCATTGGGGCTTGAGCAACGGCTGAAAGAGGTCGTCTGCGAGGCGGCGGGCAAGGAAGTGCGGCTCTGGAACACGGGTCAGGCTTTCAAATTGTTCGATCTCGGCGAGGACTCGATTCGCCGCTTCGGAGCCCCCTATTGGTTCGTGCACAGAGGCGACCTGCATGCGACGCTGCGCGATGCGGTTCTCGCGCTCAAGAAGGATGCGATCCACACGAGCGCGCGCTGCATGGGCTTCACGCAATCGGGCTCGCGCGTGACGCTGCGCTTGGAGGACGGCCGCGCGATCGAGGGCGATTGCGTCGTCGGCGCCGACGGCGTGCATTCGCGCCTGCGCCAGCAGATGTTCGATGCGGGACGCAGCGAATTCCTCGGCATCATCGCCTGGCGCGGGCTTGCGCCACGCAAGGCGCTGTCGCCCGAATTGCAGAGGCTCGTGGGCACGAATTGGGTGGGCCCGGGCGGCCATGTGATCACTTATCCGTTGCGCGGCGGCGAGATTCTGAATTTCGTCGGCTTCGGCGAAAGATCGGACTGGACGCAGGAATCATGGAATACGGCGGGATCGAAAGAAGAATGCGCCGCTGATTTTCCGGGCTGGCATCCCTTGATCCACGAGATCATTTCGAAAGTGGACCAACCCTATAAATGGGCGCTGGTGGGCCGCGCGCCCCTGCAAACATGGACGCAGGGCCGCGTCACCTTGCTCGGGGATTCCTGCCATCCGACCCTGCCCTTCCTGGCGCAGGGCGCGATCATGGCGATCGAGGACGGTTTCGTTCTGGCTCGCTGCCTCGACGCTTACGCCGATGTGGAGGAAGCGCTCGGCGCGTTCCAGCGCGCGCGCGTCGAACGCGCCACCGCGATCGTCAACGGCTCGAACGCCGCCGGAAAGCGGTTCCACAATCCCGTTCTCGCGGATGGTCCTGCGGCGGTGGGATATATGGAACAAGAGTGGGCGCCGGAGAAAACGCGCACGCGCTACGACTGGCTGTTTGAATATGACGCCACGCGCGCCGCGATTTGATTCGCGGGCGGGCCGCGTTTAATAACGTTCGTTCACGCAAACGCCGAGAAGCGTTGGGGGAAACATGTCCGAGAGAAGCAAACCGCCGTTCCGCGCCGACCAGGTCGGCTCCCTGATCCGTCCCGACAACGTGCGTCAGGCGCGGAAGGATTTCGAAGCCAATAAAATCTCAGAAAGCGAACTCAAGAAAATCCAGCAGGCGGCCATTCCCGGCGTCGTGAAACTGCAGGAAGAGATCGGCTTCAAGGGCGTCACAGACGGCGAATATAACCGCGGCGGCTGGCAGCGGGACTTCCTGCTGAGCTTCAAGAACGTCTCGCTCATGCCCTCGAAAGTGCCCGTTCGCTTTCACCGCGCGGACGGCGTCTCCCTTCAGCAGCCGCCGACGATGCAGATCACCGGCAAGCTGGAGCGCGTGCGGCCCATCTTCGTCGAGGATTTCAAATTCCTGAAGACGGTCATCTCGCCGCAATCGACGCCGAAGATCACGATTCCCTCGCCGACCCTGCTGCATTTCCGCGGCGGCCGCGACGCCATCGACAAGACCGCCTATCCGACGATCGAGGAATTCTACGCCGATCTCGCCCGGGTCTATCGCGAGGAGATCGCCGATCTGGCCGCCGCCGGCTGCCGCTATCTGCAGATCGACGAGACCAATCTGGCCTATCTGTGCGACCCGGCCCTGCGCGATCACGCCCGCAGCCTGGGAGAAGACCCGGATCAATTGCTGCGCACTTATGCGAAGCTACTGAACGACGTGGTCGCGGGCAAGCCCGACGACATGGTGGTCTGCATGCATCTGTGCCGCGGCAATTACGGCGGCGCATGGGTGGCCGAAGGCGGTTACGAGCCGGTCGCCGAGGTGCTGCTGTCGCAGATCAATATGGACGGCTATTTCCTGGAATATGACAGCGACCGCGCCGGCGGGTTCGATCCGCTGCGCTTCCTGTCGAAGGGGAAAACGGTCGTCCTGGGCCTCATCACCACCAAGAACGGCGCGCTCGAATCGAAGGACGTGATCAAGCGTCGCATCGAGGAGGCGTCGAAGGTCGTACCGCTCGATCAGCTCGCCCTTTCGCCGCAATGCGGCTTCTCCAGCGGCATTGAAGGCATGGCGATGACCATCGACGAGCAGATCGCGAAACTCAAGCTCGTGGTGGAGACCGCGCGCGAAGTCTGGGGCGCCTGAGCGTCCGAAACGAACGGCCATTGTGCGCCGCACAATGGCCGTTGCGCCAACCCCGCCCGTTGCATTCCCGAGCCTTGGCGTCCATTGTGCGCGCGGCGCATCGATGGTCGCCGGGAGGAGGCTGAGCCAGGCTCCGCGCGGTGAACGGGATGCAAGACATTCAACAAGACATTCAACACGTTCGCCACGAAGGTCCGACACAATGATCATTGACTGCCACGGCCATTACACCACCGCGCCCGCAGAGCTCGAATCCTGGCGCGACCGCCAGCTCGCCGGGCTTGCTGACGGCAACCGCACCCTGCCGACCCCCGCGCCCAAGATCACCGATGACCAGCTGCGCGAGACGATCGAGAAGGGACAGCTTCGCATCCAGCAGTCCCGCGGCAGCGACCTCACGATCTTCTCGCCGCGCGCGGCCGGCATGGCCCACCATGTGGGCGATCAGAAGACCAGCGAGAACTGGACGCGCGTCTGCAACGATCTCATCTACCGCGTGTCGGAGATGTTCCCGAAGAACTTCATCGGCG
>CAIXDD010000533.1 GCA_903918155.1 uncultured Hyphomicrobiales bacterium | reverse complement strand
TTTGGCGCGCGCCATGTCGTGGCGCGCCCGCAAGGCGGGGGAATCCGTCACGCCATAGGAGGCGCTCTTGCGGGCCAGCTCCTGCAGCGCTGAAATGCGGTCCGAGGGCAGGGGATGCGACAGGAGATAGGGATCCATCGACGAGGTCTTGAACAGGGACTCGTTCTGGAAGCGTTCGAGCGTGGCGATCAGGCCCTTGGCGGATTGCCCGGTGGCGGCGAGATATTTCACCGCCGCGATGTCGGCCGCCTGTTCCTCGCCGCGCTGATAGGAGAGCAGCGAGCGGCGGATCATTTCCTGCGGGCCCAGCATCGCGCCCATCATGCCAGTGCCGTCGGCGCCGACATTGCGGCTGCGCGCGGCGCCCACCATGGCGCCGGCGCTCATCAACATGCCCGCCACCGCGAAAATCTGCGCATTGGCGAGCTGGAGGCGCAGGCGCGCCAGATGCCCGCCGGCGATATGCCCGGATTCATGGGCGAGCACGCCGATGATCTCATTGGGCGTCTTGGCCTCCATGATCGCGCCGACATTGACGAAGATCTTCTGGCCGTTGGCGACGAAGGCGTTGAAGGAGCGGTCGCCCACGAGGATGATCTTCGTCGCTTCCGATTTGATGCCGGCGGCGCGGAAGATCGGCGCGGCGTAATCGCGCATCAATTGCTCCACCTCGCCGTCGCGCACGATGTTGAGCTTGGGGCCCGAACCCTGGGCGCGCGCGCCGTCCGCCGGCGCGACGACGGCGGCCAGCGCCGTCAGGGCGGCGGCCAGACAGCGCACGGGTTTTTGCGCGCGCGCGCGCAGGCTGCTAGGGCTCTGGCGTGGGTCGCGCCCGCATGGCGCCTGCGATTTGGTTGCTTGCGAGAACATGAGTGCGATTTACCCGATGATGCGCCCGAGCCCATAGAGGGGCTTATTATGGCCTCAGCGTGGCTGGGGCGAAAGGACGATCGCAGATGACCGACGCAAGGGAACCGGGCCTCAGCCCGTCGCTGCGCAGCCGCGTGGCCCCTTTCATCGCCATGGACGTGATGACCGCCGCCCGCAAGCTGGAGGAATCCGGCGCCCGCATCGTCCATATGGAGGTCGGCGAGCCGGCGGCGCCCGCCCCGCGCCCGGCGCGCGAGGCCGCCATGCGCGCGCTGGAAGCGGGCCGGATCGGCTATACGGAAGCGGCGGGCCGGCCCTCGTTGCGCGCGCGCATCGCCCGCCATTATCGCGAGCGCTACGGCGCGGAGGTCGCGGCGGAGCGGGTGGTGGTCACCACGGGCTCTTCGGCCGGGTTCATTCTGGCCTTTCTCGCCATGTTCGATCCCGGCGCGCGCATCGCCATAGCCGCGCCGGGCTATCCCGCCTATCGCAACATTCTCGAAGCCCTGGGGCTGGAGGCGGCGGCGCTGCCCACGCAGGCGGCGGACCGCCATGTGGTCACCGCCGCCATGATCGAGGCGGCCCATGCGCAGGCGCCGCTCGCGGGCGTCCTGCTCATGAGCCCCGCCAATCCCACGGGCACGATGACGTCGCCGGCGGCGCTGCGCGCCATCTGCGAGACCTGCGACCGGCTGGGCGTCGCCTTCGTGTCGGACGAGATCTATCACGGCCTCTGCTATGCGGGAGAGGAGGCGACCGCGCTCGCCTTCTCGCGCAACGCCGTCGTCGTGAATTCCTTCTCCAAATATTATTGCATGACCGGCTGGCGCATCGGCTGGCTCGTGCTGCCCGAGCCGCTCGTGCGGCCCGTGGAGCGCCTGCAGCAGAGTTTCGCGATCTCCGTGCCGACGCTGGCCCAGATCGCGGCGGAAGCGGCCTTCGAGGCGCGCGAGGAGCTGGAGGCGGTGAAGGCGGGCTATGCGCGCAATCGCGAGATCC
This sequence comes from uncultured Hyphomicrobiales bacterium, assembly GCA_903918155.1. Lineage (GTDB taxonomy): Bacteria > Pseudomonadota > Alphaproteobacteria > Rhizobiales > Beijerinckiaceae > Terripilifer. Next base: position 1,750 of record CAIXDD010000533.1, on the reverse strand, counting down.
TGCTCAACGAATTGCCGCGCATCGGCGTTACGGATTTCCATCCCGTCGACGGCGCGTTCTACGTCTATGCGGACGTGGGTCGTTTCACCAACGACAGTCTGGGCTTCTGCAAGCGCATGCTGGAGGAGGCGGGCGTCGCCGTCACGCCGGGGCTCGACTTCGACCGCGAGCGCGGCGCGCGCACGCTGCGCCTGTCTTTCGCGGGCTCGCAAGCGGACGTGGTGGAGGCCGTGCGCCGTCTGGGCGCCTGGCTGCCCTGAGAATTGATCGGGCGGGGCGACGCGCGCGGGAAAGCCGCGCGCGCCGAAAGCGGGACGTCAGCCGCCGGTGAAGGTCGTCTTCGCGCGGCTCCACCAGCCTGATTTCTTCTCCGCCGGAGGCGCGGCCTCGGGCAGCGGATCAGGCTCGCGCGGCGCCGGCGCGGGAGCGGGCGTCTCTGCGACGGGCTGCGCGGCGACAGGCTGCGTCTCTTGCTGCGTTTCTTGCTGCGTTTCTTGCTGCGACACGGGCTGCGTCTCTTGCGGCGCCGCAGGCTCCGGCTGCGCCGGGGCGCTGGCGGAGGTGCGGATCTCGATCGTCTGCGCGGCCGGGGCGGGCGCGATCCACGGCTCGCCATGCGTCAGCTCGGCGGGCGCGCGCTCGACGGCGAAGTCGGGCTCCGCATGGTCGCTGGAGCGCACCCAGGAGCCGCGGCCCGCGCGCGGGCTTTCGGCCGCGGAGGCGTCCTCGCTCCGCTCGGCGCGCTCGCCGTTGCGTCCGCCGCGACCGCGACGGCGACGACGGCTGCGACGGCCGTCTTCATCCGAACGGTTGAGCGCGTCGTCGCCTTCCGACTCGGCCTGCGCGTCGTCCACTTCGCCGTCGCCGCCCATGGGCAAGGCGAGGCCGGGAAGATCGCCGCCGATGGCGGCCATGGCGGCCAGCGCCTCGTCGGAGGGCTGGGGCGCATTGGGATCGACGCCTGAGGGATCGCGATCGCGACCGCGCCGACGACGACGCCGGCGGCGACGGCGGCCGTTCTCGCCGTTTTCGTCGCCCGCCTCGCCGGTGGCGGCGGCCTCCTCGTCGGACTCTTCGTCCTCGTCCTCGGCGGTTTCCTCGTCCTCTTCATATTCCGGCATGGGCGCGATGGAATCGAGCCGCACGAAATCCGCTTTCGGCGCCGCCGGGGGCGGCACGGCGAGGTCGCCGCGTTCGAGCGCGTGATAGACGGCGCCGATCAGGCTGTCGTCCGCCTCGATCACGATGGTGACGCCGAACCGCTCTTCAAGCTCGCGCAGATGCGAACGCTTCTGGTTGAGGATGTAGAGGGCGACCACCGAGCGCGTGCGCGCGATGAGATTGTATTGGGCGTTGCGCACCAGCGAATCCTCGATGACGCGCAGCACATGCAGCGCCATGGAGGCGGTGGAGCGAACGGTGCCGGCGCCCTGGCAATGTTGGCAGACGACGCTGGAGCCTTCGAGCACGCCCGTGCGCATGCGCTGGCGCGACATTTCGAGCAGGCCGAAATGCGAGATGCGGCCGACCTGGATGCGGGCGCGGTCGTTCTTGAGGGCTTCCTTCAACCGACGCTCGACGGAGCGGTTGTTGCGATGCTCCTCCATGTCGATGAAGTCGACGACGATCAGGCCGGCGAGGTCGCGCAGGCGCAGCTGGCGGGCCACCTCGTCGGCGGCCTCCAGATTGGTGCGCAAGGCGGTGTCCTCGATATTGTGCTCGCGCGTGGAGCGGCCCGAGTTCACGTCGA
>CAIXDD010000532.1 GCA_903918155.1 uncultured Hyphomicrobiales bacterium | reverse complement strand
CGATCGGCCGCAGCCGGCCGCTTCGGATGTGCGGCAGCGCGTCGGGAATGCTCACGAACATCAGCTGGATCTGGCCGGACACGAGATCGGGCACTGCCTGCGCCGCGCCCTTGTAGGGGACGTGGACCATGTCGATGTTGGCGATCATCTTGAGCATCTCGCCCGCGAGGTGTTGCGAGGTTCCGGTGCCCGCTGACCCGAAGGCGATCCTGCCGGGATTGGCGCGCGCGTGCGCGACGAGATCGCTCATGTTCTTCGCCGGCACCGACGGGTGCACCACAACCACGTTCTTGAGTTCGGCGGCAACGGTGATGGGTGCGGTGTCCCGGAGGGCATCGAAGGGCATCCGGTCGCCGTACAGGCTCGGATTGATTCCGTGGGTGGAACTTGTGTTCATGCCGATCGTGTAGCCATCGGGTGCCGACTTCACCACCGTATCCACGCCGATGTTTCCACCTGCGCCGGTGCGTGCTTCCACCACCACCGGCTGGCCCATCTGATCGGAGAGCTTCTGAGCGAGGGTGCGCGCGAGGATATCGAGCGCACCGCCGGGCGGGGTGAGCGTGATCATCCGGATAGGACGGTTGGGAAAGGGGGCCTGAGCGTACGCCGCGGATGCGGCGAACGAGCAGGCGACGGCGATGGCAAGCAGCCTCAGTGCGTGTTTCATGCTTCCTCCTCCGTGAATTTCCATGTCTTAGATTGCCCGGCTCGTCAGGCGTTCCCGCAATTGTGCTTTTGATATCTTGCCGAAGCCGACCTTCGGCAGCGCGTCGATCAGGATGACTTCGCGCGGCACCTTGAATTTCGCGAGCCTGGCACGGCAATGCGCAATCACCGCATCCGCGATGTCACTCTTCGTTCCGGGCAAGGCGACCACGAAGGCCACGGCGACTTCGCCGTAGTCGGGGTCAGGCCGTGCCACCACCGCTACTTCCGCGACGCCGGGCACCGCGCGCACCGCGGCTTCGATCTCCGCGGCCGATACGCCTTCGCCGCCGACCTTGATCACGTCCTTCGCGCGGTCGGCGAACTGGATCCATCCGTCTTCGTGCAGCGTGACCCGGTCGCCGGTGCGGAACCAGCCGTCGCCATCGAATGCGTCCTTCGTCGCCTGCGGGTCCTGGAAATACTCCGCGAAGATCGAAACGCCGGGTACGCCCTTCACGAAGAGATGCCCGGTGTCGCCGGGCGACACCGCGTGACCGTCATCGTTGCGGATTTGCACCGCGTAGCCCGCCGAAGGCCGGCCTATCGACCCCGGACGTTGGGCCGACCAGGGGTCGCCGACGATGCCCTGCGCGACCATTTCCGTCATGCCCCAGCCGGTGAGTTCGCGCAGGCCGAAGCGCTGGGCGAAGGCGGGCGTGTGATTGGCGGTGATCCACATGCGGAAGGCATGGGCGGGCGGGTCGCTCTGGCCCAGAACGCTGGAGGTGAATTTCACCTGCGAGGCCAAAGTCGCGCGATGCTCCATGGCGACGGGCCAGAAGCGGCTTGCGGAGAAGCGCGGTTGCAGGACGACCGTGGCGCCGGCGTAGAAGGCGCCGAGGAACGACCACGAGAAGCCCACGACGTGAAAGAGCGGCAGGAAGATCTGATAGACGTCGTCGCTGCGCACGCCCTGTTGCGTCGCCGCCATTTTCGCGCCCCACAGAAGATTGGCGTGGGTCCATACGACGCCCTTGGCGCGCGCCGTCGTGCCTGTCGTGAACAGGATCAGCGCGGGCTGGAGCGGATCGGGCGCGCGGGCGGGGGCGCGCGGGCCGAACAGGGTTTCGAATCGCGCCGAAGCGGGAACCGGCGCCGCGGGCGCAAGGCCGGCGTCGTCGGGCGTCGCGACGACGAAGGACAGGCCCGGACAGGCGGCCAGCATGTCGTAGAGACGCGGCTGCGTGATCGCGGCGCGCGCGCCCGTCGCCTCCACGAGATCTCGCACCTCCGGCGCCGCCAGAGCGGGATTGCCGAGCACGGCGACGGCGCCGATCCATGCGCAGGCGAAGCGGGCCAGCAAGGTCTGCGGACAATTTTCGAGCAGGATGAACACACGGTCGCCTTCGCTG
>CAIXDD010000531.1 GCA_903918155.1 uncultured Hyphomicrobiales bacterium | reverse complement strand
GGTGGTCCTGCCGGTGGCCAATATCGATCCGCGCTATCTGGAGCATTTCGGCGGACGCGCCCCGCTCGCCGCCTGAACCGCAGCGCGGCGCGCTCTAGCGACCCTCGCCCGCCTCCAGCAGCGCGCGCAGCGCCTCGCGATAGGTGGGATAGGCGAGCCGCACGCCCAGCCGCTCCTTCATCGCGCGATTGGAGACGCGCTTGCACTCGCCGTAGAAACTGCGCGCCATGGGCGAAAGCTGCGCGGTCTCGAACGCGATTTCGGGCGGGGGCGCGACGCCCAGAAGCTGCGCGGCGTAGGCCACCACGTCCTGCGGAGGCGCGGGCTCGTCGTCGCTCACGTTCCACGCCGCGCCCGGCCCCTCGACGAGGAAGGCGGCGTCGATGGCGCGCGCGATGTCCTCCACATGGATGCGGTTGAACACCTGTCCCGGCTTCACGATGCGCTTGGCCGTGCCCGCCTTCAGATTGACGAGCGCGTTTTGTCCCGGCCCGTAAATGCCGGCCAGACGCAAGACATGGGCGGGCGCGCCGCGCGCGGCGCCCAGCGCCAGCCAATGCGCCTCCGCTGCAAGCCGCCAGAGGCTGCGTTGATTGGAGGGGCGGGGCTGCGCGCTCTCGTCGATCCATGCGCCGCTATGGTCGCCATAGACGCCCACGGTGGACAGATAGACGATGCGCGCGAGCGCAGGCGCCTGACGAAGCGCCTCGCCGAAGGCGGCGAGCGTGGGGTCGCCCGCCTCTCCTGCAGCGGTCGCGACGGGCGGCGTGGAGACCAGCACGCGCGCGCATCGCGCCAGCGCGTCGCGCAGGGGCTGCGCGTCGGCCTCGTCCTCCAGCGCGAAGGCGCCGAATCCTTGCGCGCGCAGGCGATCGCGTTTCTCGCGGCTGCGCACGCTGGCCCACACGCGCCCATGGGCATGCGCGCGCGTGCGCGCGTAATGGCCCGCCGAATAGCCCATGCCGAAGACGAACAGGTCCGGCGTCTCGCTCATGTCTGGTCCCCCTCGCGTCCCGCCAGCCATTCCGCGCGCACGCCCGCGTCGCTCTCCAGCGGCAGGAATTGCGCGCGCAAGGCCTCGAAACGCGCCTCGTCGAGCAATTGCGCCAGCGCCCATGCGGCCATGCCGCGCACGAAGGGATGGGGATCGTCGAGCCTCGCGCGCGCATGGGGCGCAAGGCTTGCGTCGCCGCTCGCTCCGATGGCCACAAGCACGTTGCGGATGAAGCGCGCATGGCCGATGCGCTTGATCGGCCCGCCGGCGAAGAGCGCGCGAAAGCCTTCGTCGTCGAGCGCGACCAGATCGGCCAGGCGCGGCGCGCGCAAATCCTCGCGCGCCTGCAGTTTCATCTCGCGCGCGGCTTGGGCGAATTTGTTCCACGGGCAGGCGGCCAGGCAATCGTCGCAGCCATAGATGCGCGCGCCCACGCCCTTGCGCAAGGCGCGCGGAATCTGCGCCTTGCTCTCTATGGTGAGGTAGGAGACGCAGCGGCGCGCGTCGATCACGTAAGGGGCGGGAAAGGCGTCGGTGGGGCACGCGTCGAGACAGGCGCGGCAGGCGCCGCAATGGTCGGTCTCCGGCGCGTCGGGTTCGAGGTCGAGCGTGGTGAACACGCTGCCCAGAAACAGCCAGGAGCCGAAATCGCGCGAGACGAGATTGGTGTGCTTGCCCTGCCAGCCCAGACCGGCGGCCTGCGCCAGCGGCTTTTCCATCACCGGCGCCGTGTCGACGAAGACCTTCACGGCGGGCGCCGTTCCCGCATGCGCGAGGCCTGCGGCGGCGCCTTCCTTGACGATCCATTGCGCGAGCGTCTTCAATTTGCCTTTCACCACGTCGTGATAATCGCGGTGGCGGGCGTAGACGGAGACGATCCCGCGGTCGGCGTCGCGCGTCTCCTCGCGCGGATCCTCCTGCGGTCCGTAATTCATGGCGAGCATGACGAGGCTGCGCGCTTCGCTCCACAGCGCGCGCGGATCGGCCCGCCGCTGCGCCGTCTCCGCCATCCAGTCCATATCGCCATGGGCGCCTGCGGCGAGCCATGCGCGCAGCCGTTCGCCCGCCTCCGGCGCGGCGTCGGGGGCTGCGACGCGGCAGGCGTCGAAACCGATCTCGCGGGCCTTGGCCGCGAGGCGCTGTTTGAAGGACGCGCTCAGAAGTCGAGGTCGGCGTAGGCCGGGTCCGGCGTCAGGCCCGGCAGGCGATCGGCGAGGATCGCGCGGAACGAGGGGCGCGATTTCATCCGCATGTACCAATCCTTCGCCGCCTCGTCCTCGCCCCATGGCGCGTCGCCCAGAAAATCCACGCAGGACAGATGCGCCGCCGCCGCGATGTCCGCATGGGTCATGCGCTCGCCCGCCAGCCATCGGCGCGTGGAGGCAAGATAGCCGATATAGCGCAGGTGGTAACGCACATTATGGCGCGCCGCGCGCACGCTCGCCATGTCGGGCGGGCCGCCGCCGCCCAATTCGCTGGGCATGTAGCGCTTGTAGACTTTTTCATGCACGAGCGGGGCTGAGACCTCCTCGTAGAATTTCAGGTTGAACCAGTCCACGAGCCGGCGCACCTCGACGCGCTCGGCGGGCCCTTCGGGCAGCAGGCGGCGCTGGCCCAGCGCCAGGCCGCGCGTCTCGTCGAGATATTCGGCGATCACGCCGGCGCCGGGCGCGATGAAATCGTTCTGCTCGACCAGGACCGGCAAATCGCCGGCGGGATTGGCGATGAGGAAATCGCGGCGGCGCTCATAGGGCCGTTCCTCCACCAGCTCAGGCTCGATGCCATATTCCGCCAGCAGGATCCGGATGAACCGGGAGCGGGGGCAGAGCGGATAGTGAAACAAACTCGCCATGCGGAAGCGCGATCCATGAAAGGGCTGCGCGGACAAAAGCCCGCCGCCCGTTAACCTTTGGTTTACGCGGGCCGCTTTAGGCCCCGCGCGCGAGGAATAATGCGAGGCGCCGCAACGTCGGCCCATTTGCCGGGCGCGCGAAACCGCCTAGACGTAGGCGGTGAATCGCGGCGGCGCGCGCAAGGGATTATCCATGATTTCAGACCTCATCAAGGCGACGATCCTGGGCGCCGTGGAAGGCTTCACCGAATTTCTACCCGTCTCGTCCACGGGACATCTCTTGCTCGTCGGTCATTTCCTCGGCTTCGAGTCCAAGGGCAAGACCTTCGAAGTGCTCGTGCAGCTGGGCGCCATTCTCGCCATTCTCGCGGTCTATGCGCATAAGATCCTCGCGCTTGTCGCGGGCCTGCCGCGCGAGGCGGCGGCGCGGCGTTTCGTCGCCGGCGTGCTGCTCGCCTTTCTGCCGGCGGCGCTGGTGGGCGCCTTCGCCCATTCCTTCATCAAGTCGGTCCTGTTCGCTCCGATGATCGTCTGCACCACGCTCGTCGCCGGCGGGCTCGTGCTGCTCGCCGTCGACGAGATGAAATTCGAGGTGAAACATCCCGACGTGATGGATTTCACGCTGCCCATGTGCCTGAAGATCGGCCTCGTGCAATGTCTGGCGATGATCCCCGGCGTGTCGCGGTCGGGCGCGACCATCGTGGGCGCCATGGCGCTGGGGGCGGACAAGCGCGCGGCGGCGGAGTTTTCGTTCTGGCTCGCCATGCCGACGATGGCGGGCGCCTTCGCCTATGACCTGTTCAAGAACTACAAGATTCTGGAGGCCCGCGACGTGCTGACCATCGGCGTGGGCTTCCTCGCCGCCTTCCTCGCCGCGCTCGTCGTGGTGCGCGGATTCCTGGGCTTCGTCTCGCGCCGCGGCTTCAAACCCTTCGCCTGGTGGCGCATCATATTGGGCTCGGCGGGTTTCGCAGGCCTGCTGCTCACGCGCTGAGGCCGGCGCGTCAGATCCTCTTGTCGCGCGAGGCGCACAGGTCGGCCACGAGGCAGCGTTCGCATTCGGGCCGCAAGGCCTTGCAGACATAGCGCCCGTGCAGGATGAGCCAATGATGCGCGTGCAGGCGATAGGCCTTGGGCACGCGCTTTTCGAGCCCGGCCTCCACTTCTTCGGGCGTCCGGCCGGGCGCGATGCGCAGGCGGTTCGACAAGCGGAAGATATGCGTGTCCACGGCCATCGTCTCTTGCCCGAACGCCATGTTGAGAACGACGTTCGCGGTCTTGCGTCCCACGCCCGGCAGGCTGACGAGCGCGTCGCGGTCCTGCGGCACCTCGCCGCCGAAACGCGCGATGAGCTGGCGCGACAATTCCACCACGTTCTTCGCCTTGGTGCGGAACAGGCCGATGGTCTTCACGTAATCGCGCACCTTGTCCTCGCCGAGCGCGACCATTTTCTGCGGCGTGTCGGCGATCTTGAAGAGCGGGCGCGTCGCCTTGTTCACGCCGGCGTCCGTCGCTTGCGCGGAGAGCACGACGGCGACGAGCAGCGTGTAGGGATTGACATGTTCAAGCTCGCCCTTGGGCTCCGGCTCCGCCTTCTGGAAGCGCGCGAAGATCTCCTCGATCACATCGGCGCCGGCGGCGCGCTGGGCGCTCTTGCGCGCCCGCACGGCCTGCACGGCCTTGGGCAGCGGGCGTGGTTTCGCCGCCGGCTTCAGCGCCTGTGGTTTGGCCGCCGGTTTCGCCCTTGGCGGGGGCGCGGCGGCGCGGGCGGGCGCGGGGCTGGCGGAGGCGCGACGTTGGGGCGCGGGGGAGGAGGGCTTTTTCGCGGGCATGGGCCGAGTATAATGG
>CAIXDD010000530.1 GCA_903918155.1 uncultured Hyphomicrobiales bacterium | reverse complement strand
CTCCGATCCCACGATCCGCACGCAATCCGAGAGAGGCAGGCCGGCCTTGATGCCGCGCACGATGACGTCGATGGCGCCGGCGAAATCCGAGCCGAATTTGTCCAGGCGCTTCTTGCGAAGATAGGTCAGGACCCAGGACGGCACGCCAAGGAAGCCGATCACCATGCCGAGCATGCCGACGAAGATCGTCCCGCTCATCAGCAACAACAGAACGCCCACGACCAATGCGCAGATGCCGCTGAAGACGTAATATTGACTTTCGGAAATATCCAGGCCGGCTTGGCCGATGCGGGTGGCGAGCGACATCTTGCGCTTGGCCGAGCCGGTGATCTCGAGCGCGCTCTCGATCTGCTTTCGCCGCGCGGCGTCGCGCTCCTTCTTGCTGAGGACGCGCGTGGTCGCTTCGCTCTGCTTGCCCATCAGCGCGTCCTGACGCACCTCAGCCTTCAGCTCGCCTGAGAAATAGGGAATCACGAGTGCGTAAGCGACCCCGCCTAGACAGGCGAGGCCGAGAACGATGGCCAAAATGGTCATGTCGATGACTCCTTCACGCGCATGTCGTTAGCCCTCGAGGCTCTGGTCGAGCGCAGCCGCCAGCCGCTTCTCCTCGCCGTAATAACGCGCGCGCTCCCACATGCGCGGACGACCGATGCCGGTCGATCTGTGCTTTCCGATGATCTTGCCGTTCTCGTCCTCGCCGACCACGTCATAGACCATCAGGTCCTGCGTGATCACCACTTCCCCTTCCATGCCCATGACTTCCGTCACATGGGTGATGCGGCGCGAGCCGTCGCGCAGACGCATCGCCTGAATGATGATGTCGACCGAGGAGACGATCATTTCACGGATCGTGCGCGTGGGCAGGGAAAACCCGCCCATGGTGATCATGGATTCAAGACGTCCGATCGCCTCGCGCGGCGAGTTGGCGTGCAGCGTGCCCATGGATCCGTCATGGCCCGTATTCATCGCCTGCAGAAGGTCGAAGGCTTCCGGGCCGCGCACCTCGCCCACGATGATGCGTTCAGGACGCATACGAAGGCAGTTCTTCACGAGGTCGCGCATGGTGATGGCGCCCGTGCCTTCAAGGCTCGGCGGCCGCGTCTCCAGACGCACCACATGGGCCTGCTGCAATTGCAGTTCGGCCGCGTCTTCGCAGGTGATGATGCGCTCGTCGCCCTCGATGTAATTGGTGAGGCAATTGAGCAAGGTCGTCTTGCCCGAGCCCGTGCCCCCGGAGATCACCACGTTGCAGCGCGAGCGCCCGATGATTTTCAAAAGCTCCGCGCCGGGCTCCGAAATGGCGCCGAAACGCTGCAATTGATCGAGCGTGAGCTTGTCCTTCTTGAATTTTCGAATCGTGAGGGCGGGCCCGTCGATGGCGCAGGGCGGCGCGATCACATTGACGCGCGAGCCGTCGAGCAGGCGCGCGTCGCACAGGGGCGAGGATTCGTCCACGCGTCGTCCCACCTGGCTCACGATGCGCTGACAGATGTTCATCAATTGCGCATTGTCGCGAAAGCGCACATTGGTGAGCTGAATCTTGCCGCCCACTTCGATGAAGGTGCGCTCGGCGCCGTTCACCATGATGTCGGCGATGTCGTCACGCGCGAGTAGAGGCTCCAGCGGGCCGAAACCCAGAATGTCGTTGCAGATGTCGTCGAGCAGGTCCTCCTGCTCGGAAAGCGACATCGAGATGTTTTTGATCTGAATGATTTCGCTGACGATGTCGCGGATCTCCTCGCGCGCGGTGGCGGGCGCCACCTTGGCGAGCGAGGCGATGTCGATGGCCTCCAGCATCGCGCCGAACACGACCGTCTTCGTTTGATAGAAGCTTTCCGGGCGATGTTTCAATGCGGCGGGCGCGGGCGCCGCAGGCGTGGGCGCGCGCGCAGGCGCAGCCGCCGCGGGCGCTGGCGTGCTCGCCTCCTTGATCATCGGCGCCTTGGCTTCGGCGCCGGCGGCGGCGCTGATGCGGGCGGACAGGGGAGAGGATGCGCCGGTGCGTTTTCCAAACATGTTCACGCTCTTTTTGCGTTCGGGATCAGGAGGCCTTCTTCATGCGCGCCAGGAGTGACTCCAGCGGCGCGAGAAGCGATTTCTTCGTCGGTTTCGTGGGCTCCGCGGATTTCGTCATCACGGAGCGGATGATGTCGGAGATCGACTCGTTGATCTTGTTCGACGGCTCCGTCTCCGCCAGCATCTGGCCGTTGTTTGCGGCGACGCCGAATAATTTCGCGACATAGGGAATGGCGGCCGTCGCCTCGATTTCGAGCGCTCCGGCGAATTCCGGCACGCTGATCTCAGGACGCTTGGGCGCGCCCACCATGTTCATCACGAGTTTGGGCGGCGCGTCATTGGGGCGTTCGAGCTTGAACAGATCGAGCAGGTTCTTCGCGTTGCGCAGATTGGCGAGGTCGGGCGATGCGACGACGACCACTTCGTCCGAGCTCAAGACGGCTGATTTCAGCCAGCCCGTCCACGAATGGGGCAGATCGAGAATGACGTTGGGAGCTGACCCGCGCAGCAATTCGAGCAGGGTGTCGAACGTGGTATCGCCGAAGTCGCAGGGCGTCTCGAGCATGGCGGGCGCGGCGATGATATTGAGCGTCTCGGAGCAGCGGAACATGATGCGTTCCAGCGAGGTCTGGTCGAGCCGTTCGCCCATCGTCACCGCATCCATGATCGAGGCGGGCGGATCCTGATTGAAATTCAGGCCGACGGTTCCGAATGCGATGTCGAAATCCACCAGAACCGCAGGGCTGTTATAGGCGGTGGCGATGCCCCAGGCGACGTTATGGGCAAGCGTGGATGCGCCCACGCCGCCCTTGGCGCCGACCACGGAGATGACGCGTCCAAGCGGCTTGCCTTTCGTGGGCGTGAAAATTTTCGAGACCAGCGCAATGAAGTCGATGACTTCGAACGGGGCGCAGACATATTCGCTGACCCCCATGTCGATCAGCTCGCGATAGAGCTGGATGTCGTTGAAGGGGCCGATGATGACGACCTTTGTGGTCGGGTCGCAGGCTTCCGACAATTGTTCGAGCTGGCCAAGCAAGGCCTCGCGATCGCCGGTCCCCTCGAGCACGAGGAGATTCGGCGTCGGCGATTCCCGATAAGCCTCGATGGCGGCGTTGGCGCCGCCCATATTCACCTTGACGTGGGCCTTATTCATGCGGCGGTCCATCGCCGCGCGGTTGATGGCGCTGGCGACGGGCTGCGTTTCGCAGAAGGCCTGAATGGACACGCGGGGGATCGGCGCGATTTGCAGCTCTGCCGTCCCCTCGGGCGGAGTTTGCGCGTTCATTATTTTGAGCTCGCTGCTGGCACTTGGGGAGTCTGGCCCTCGCGCGCCTGCTTGATGGCGCGCGTGCGCATGACGACGTCGGACGGCGTTTCGGCGCGCGGTCCCGCAAGATCGCGCGGATCGGCGATCTGCTGCACGAAAGCGTTCTGATACGCGCAACCGTGGTTCCAGTAAGTCGTATTGTCCCAGCCCTGCAGGGAGGAGCCGGACGTCAGATCCGCCGGCCATTGGCCGCAGCTTTGCGGAAGCCGCGCACTGAGGGCCAGATAGGAGAGGCGGATCGGCGAGGCCATTTTGGAATCGGCGACGTCATAGGGGCCGATATGCACGGCGCCGGTCACGCCTGCGGCTGCGATCTCGCGACGGATCGCCTCCGTCATCGTCTTCACATAAGGGTCGTTGAGTGTACCGCGCGGCATCTGGATCGCGAGCGGCCCGCGGCCTTCGCGCAGATAGGACGCCGAGAAGGCGCGCACCTTTTCGCGCGTGTTCGCGTCCATGGTCCGGCCCGTGGGAAAGACGTCGACGGAGACAGGGCCTTCGGTCAGCGCGATTTGATGGCGCGCGCGATAATCATTGGCGGTGACTTCCGTCGGCGCCTTGGAGGCGCAGGCGCCGGTGGCGAGCGCCAGTCCGATGAGACTGAGCGCGCGACAGGCGCCGGCGGCGCCGAACGAATGGAAACGGTCGATGGACATGGCTCTGTTCCGTTACGAATGGATCAATCGAAAATGAAGCCGAACCGCCCCTTCACAGGCTTGGAGGGACTGGAGCCCGGCGCCGCATAGAGCTTGTTGACGCGACCCAGGAACCAGGCCTGCGGGTCTGTCGCGTCGGCGAAGCCGTCGTCGGGACGCGCAAGGGCGGAGGCGCTCGAGGATTTGGCGATATAGGGCGTCACGATGATCAGCAGCTCGGTTTCATCGCGCTGATATTCGCGCGAACGGAACAGGCTGCCGAGGATCGGCAGGTTGATGAGTCCCGGCAGGCCTTCGATCGCGTGACGCGAATTCATCTGCAACAGGCCCGCGGAGACGATCGAGCCGCCCGAAGGCAGTTCCACGCTCGTCTCATTGCGACGCGTGCGGAAAGCTTGCACCTTGGTGCCTGCGATCGTCGTGGCCTGAGTGTTGTCGACTTCCGTCACTTCCGTGGAGACTTTGAGCGCGATGCGCCCTTCGGTGAGCACGACGGGGGCGAAATTGAGGCTGATGCCATAGGGTTTGAACGTGGCGCCGCCGGGCGTGCAGACCTGTTTGCCTTCGGCGCCGATCGTGCAGGATTGTCCCGAAGGCACGGGCACTTCGCCGCCCACCATGAATTTCGCGACTTCGCCGGAGACCGCCGTCACGGTCGGCTCCGCGAGGATGCGCGCCACGCCGTAACGCTCGAACGCGCTCAATGTCGCGGAGACATTGGAGCCGCCGAGGGTGAGATTGCTGTTGGGATTGCTGAGCGCGTTCGACATTTTCAGCGAGCCCCAGCTGCCGCTGAGCTGGCTTTGGGTGACGCCGAGCTGTTTGACGACCGTGCGCTGAACTTCGGAGATCGTGACCTTCAGCATCACCTGGTCACGGCCGCGCGCCGTGATCGTGTTCACGAGCTTGCCGCCGCCGCCGCCGCCCGCGCCTGCGCCTGCGTCAGCGCCGCCGCCCGCATTGTTGCCCAGGAATCCGGACGCGATGTCCAGAGCCTTTTGCGCATCCGTCAGCGATGCGACGCTGCCGCTCAGGATGATCGTGTCCTCGACCGTCCGCGCAAGAACGTCGCTGTCGGGCAACGCCATGCGCAGGATACGCATCAGTTCGCCCACGTCGCGGCCGATATTGATCTCCACGGTGGAAATGGTCTGCCCATTGCCATCCATCGCGAAAATCGTGGTCTGGCCCGCTGCCGCGCCGATCACGTAGAGACGGCGTGCGGAACGCACGACCGCGTTCACGATCTTCGGATTGCCCACGAAAATTTCCGCTGCGTCGCGCGGCAGGTCGACGATCACGGATTTTCCGACGCCCATATTGATGCGCTGCATCGAGGGCGTTCCGGTGATCTGACCACCCGAATCCATCTGCGCGGCGGAGGCGGGCGTTCTGGTCTGCGCGTGGGCCGCGCCGGCGTGGAGGGTGGCGCCGAAAACGAGCGCGGGGGCGATCCTTGCGGCAAAATGCACTGGACGAAACATCACGTCACTCCGAAAACAATTGAATAAAAACGCGACGCTTACTTGCGGACCATCGTGGTGGCCAGGCCATTGCGGATGATCGTGAGGCTTCTGTCGCTTGAATCGGCGGACGCCGTCTCAGGCTTCTTGTTCATGTCGAGCAGGCTGCGAAGGACGAGCGTGAGCTGGCTGCCGCGCTGGGCGGCCGCGACGATTTCGGCCTGTGCGGGCGTGAGCTCCAGCGTCGCGTTCGAGCCGGTGACGACTCGTTCGCCATTCTTTTCTTCAATGTTCTGGCCGATCGCCAGGACGCGAATATTGGTGAGGATGGTTTCCGTCTCGCCGCCCTCGGGGCTCGCGATCACGCGCAAAATGTCCACGCGGTCATTGGGCAGGATGAAGCCGCCCGCCGTCATGGAGCCGCTGGCGTCGATATTGATCGCCATGGCGCGCGAGCCCGACGGCAGCAGCGCGGAAAGGAAGCCGGACGTGCCGGTTTTCACGATTTTCTCGCGCCGGATCGGCTCGCCATGAAAGAACGCCTGGCGCGCGATGCCGCCCGTCAGCGTGGGGATCGCGTTCGGATCCTCGGACATGCGGATGGAGCCGGGGCCTGCGAATTGGCGCGGCCATTGGACCCACACAAGGTCCTTCTCCGCGATCACGGCGCCCAGCGGAATTTCGTTCTGCGCAACGAGAACGCCTTCCATTTCCACTTGCGGCGCCGCAGGCGCGGCGACGGGCGCGTCAAGCGCCGGCGGCTCAGGCGGCGAGCCGGAGGTGGCGATCAAAACGATCGCGAGAAGACCGGACGCGCTTGCGCCCGCGATGATGACTTTGCGGTTGGCCTTCATGAAATGCGACCCGACTGAAAACGATTCAGAACATGCGTCAGTATAGGTCGGCAAAGCTCAAATTAAGGTTAATCAATCCGCGTGCATTTAAGACGCGACCGGCTTTGTCATGTGAGCGGGAGGCTCTTCCAAACATTCGTGTCCGTGTAGAGCATCAAGCCTGCGGCGGCGAGCGCAACGCCATAGGGAATGCCGGTTTTCTCATCGTGAAGGCGCTCGACCCAGGCGCATCCGATCAGGCGCGGGGGCAGGGGTTGCTTGCGCGCGAGGATGATGGCCAGCGTCAGCAGGCCGCCGAAGAAACTTGCGACGAGAAGATAGTCCGCGCTGAGCGGGAAGCCCATCCAGAGCGCCGACGCCGCCGCCAGTTTCGCGTCGCCGCCGCCCATCCAGCCCATGCAGAACATGAAGAAGGCGAGAGCGAGCACGGCGAGGCCGCAGGCGACATGGGTCAGGACGACGTCAAGGGGCTGGCCGGTGGCTGCGGCCATGACGAAATAGGACGCCCCAACGGCGAGCGTGAGTTTGTTGGGGATCGTCATCGTGAAAATATCGGAGAAGGCGGCGTAGGCCATCATCAAGGGAAAGGCGAACATTCCCGCTGCGACGACGATCATGGTCGGGATCCTGCTTGTCGGAAAATCGACGCATGCAACGCGGAAGCGACAAGAGTAAAGGACGCGCGGCGTTAAGCGGCGCGTCCTATGATAGGCGGCCGGATCGGGATCCGGCGACTGGCCCTGGCCGCGGCTTAGCGAAGCTGCGTGCTGACCGAGGTGAAGGTGTTGGACAGCTTGGTGCCCATCGTGAGGGCCGCGCCGATGATGGCGACGCTGATCAGCGAGGCGATGAGACCGTATTCGATTGCGGTCGCGCCAGATTCGTCAGCGAAAAAGCGGTTGATGAAATTCTTCTGCGTCATCTGAGTAATCTCCAGCTCAAAATCGAACGGCCTGCGTCGGCCGTGAGATGAATGTATCCGCCACGAGTTACGATCAGGTTAAGCCGAAGCTGCGCTCGCAACGTGCTGAACGCTGCGTTACCTGCGGGCGCCGTCCCATGCTTGTTAAAGGGGGCGCGCTTTTTCGGCTGCGATCTCGGCTGCGATTTCGGGCCGCGCGCGCTTCACGCTTTGTTCACCATTCGCGCGCATCCTGCGTGGTGTTCTTTTCATGTGTTTTGCGACAAGAGATTTGCGCCATGCGTCGTGACTATAAGTTTCACCGGGCTCGGAATGCGTCCATTGCGGCGCTGCTGGCCTGCGCTCTCGCGACGGGACCCGCCGCTGCGCAGTCCTCGTCCAGCGAAATGATCACGCTGACCCTCGATCAGGCGACCATCCTCAGCCTTCCGCAGAACGCCATGACGGTGATCATCGGCAATCCGGGCGTGGCTGACGTCACGATGATCAAGAAAACGAGTCAGATGGTGCTCACCCCGAAATCTTTCGGACGCACGAATATGATCGCGCTGGATCGCGACGGTCGCTCGGTGGGCGAATCCATCATCCGCGTGGTCGCCCCCAGCTCCAATCTCGTCGTTCAGCGCGGGCTGGAACGCGAATCCTGGGATTGTTCGCCGCGCTGCAATCCGGTCGTCAGCCTCGGCGACGCCACCCGTCATTTGACCGACACGATCGGCCAGGTGCAGGCGCGCGCCGCCTCCATGGGCGCCAAATAGGCCCGCCGCTCGCGCGAGCCTGAAACGCAAAACGCCCCGGCCTCGCCGGGGCGTTTCGCATTTGGGGCTGGGCGTTTCAGATCGTCTGGTTATAGGCGCCCACGTCCTTGTGCTGGCGGATGATCGCATCCACCGCCGCGAACATCTCGCGCATGCGGCTCTCCGCCGCAGGGCTTTCCACCACCACGACCAGTTCGGGCTTGTTGGAGGAGGCGCGCACGAGGCCCCAGGTGCCGTCCTCCACCATCACGCGCACGCCGTTCACGGTCACCACGTCGACGATCGACTGGCCGATCAGCTTGTCGCCGCGCGCGTGCATGGCCTTCACCTGTTCGGTGATCTGGTCGACGATTCCGTATTTCACTTCATCGGCGCAATGGGGCGACATGGTGGGCGAGCCCCAGGTCTTGGGCAGATCCGCATAGAGGTCGCCCATCGACTTGCCCGGGTTCCTGTCGAGCATCTCCAGCACATGGATGGCGGTGAGCACGCCGTCGTCATAGCCGCGGCCCACGGGGGCGTTGAAGAAGAAATGGCCGGATTTTTCAAAGCCCGCGAGCGCCTTGAGGTCCGTCACGCGGCGCTTGATGTAGGAATGGCCGGTCTTCCAGTAATCGGCCTTCACATTGAGGCTGCGCAAGACGGGATCGGTCGCGAACAGGCCGGTGGATTTCACGTCCACCACGAAGGTCGCGCCGGGATGCAGTTTCGCAAGGTCGCGCGCCAGCATCACGCCGATCTTGTCGGCGAAAATCTCCTGGCCGGTTTCGTCCACCACGCCGCAGCGGTCGCCGTCGCCGTCGAAGCCAAGCCCCACGTCCGCGCCTGTGGCGCGCACCTTGTCGGCCATGGCGTGCAGCATCTCCATGTCTTCGGGATTGGGATTGTAGCGCGGGAAGGTGTGATCAAGCTCGACGTCCAGCGGAATCACCTCGCAGCCCAGCGCTTCGAGAATGCGCGGCGCGAAGGCGCCCGCCGTGCCGTTGCCGCAGGCGGCGACGACCTTCAGCTTGCGCTTCAACATCGGCCTGTTGGTGAGATCGGCGATATAGCGGTCGGCGAAATTCTCCACGAAGCGATAGCCGCCGCCCTCGGCGTAGCGGAATCGGCCTTCGAGCACGATGTCGCGCAGGCGGCCCATTTCGTCGGGGCCGAACGTGACGGGACGCTGCGCGCCCATCTTCACGCCGGTCCAGCCGTTGTCGTTATGCGAGGCGGTGACCATGGCGACGGCGGGCACGTCGAGTTCGAATTGCGCGAAATAGGCCATCGGCGACATGGCGAGGCCGATGTCGTGCACTTTCACGCCGGCGGCCATCAGGCCGGTGACGAGCGCATATTTGATCGAGGCCGAATAGGAGCGGTAATCGTGCCCCGTCGCCAGCTCCGGCTTCACGCCCATTTCATGCAGCAGCGTGCCAAGCCCCAGGCCGAGCGCCTGCACGCCCATGAGGTTGATCTCTTTTTCGAACAGCCAGCGCGCGTCATATTCGCGAAAGCCCGTCGCCTTGACCATCGGCCGGGATTCGTAATCGTAGGTGTTGGGCGTCAGCTGCGGGACGGGCTTGGGATAGGTGGGCGAACTCATGGGCGGCCTCTCGTTGGGGCGGGGACAATAAACCGCTTCGGCGCGCTTGTCTGCGGGCCTTGCGCGGCGGAAGGAAGGCGGAGAATCAGGGCTTCAGCACCAGCTGGCCGGAGGCGACCTCGAAGCCGCGGAGTTTGGACAGGAAGCTCATGCCCAGCAGGCTCGCGGGGCCCGCGCCCTTGGGCATGACGATGGCCGGAACGTCATAGGCGACGATGCCGTTCACCCGCACTTCGCGCAGGCGCGCCCGCGCCGCTTTCAGCTCGCCGGAGGCGGTGAGCAGGGGCATGGTGAATTCGTGCGGCTGCGGCCGCAAGCCCACGCCGGCTGCGTCGTCGTGACTGAGCGAAACGAAGGTGGCGCCCGTGTCCACCAGCATTTTCAGCCGCCTTCCGTCGATCTCCACATCCGCGCTGAACTGGCCGTGCGAGTCGGCGAGAATCGCGACGCGCACGCCGGCGGCGGGTTGGGCGGTCGGCTTTGGCGCGCCGGTCTGGCCGGGGATTGGCGGGCGTTGGGCGCGGGAGGCCGGCGATTGCGCGCTTTGTTGCGCGCTCTGTTGCGCGGTTTGGGCGGACGAGGGCGCGCCGGCCTGTCGCGCCTGCGGCGGCGTCTTGGTCGCTTCAAGGCGCGCCACCATGGCGCTGGCGGCGACGCCGATCACGCCTGTGACGATGAGAAGTTTGATGGGACCGTTCATTCTCAAAAGCGCCCGCGCCATGCTCCCGGTCAGCATGGGCCAAACCATGCGCGGAAGGCTTAACGCGCCGCACTGGCGCGCGAACCATTCGGCGTTAGGGTTTCCGCTTTCTTGCGCGCTCAGCCGCCGCGCGGCAGCCGCTTGAGCGCATAAAGCGCCTCCAGCGCCTCGCGCGGGCTCATCTCGTCGGGCTCGAGCGCGTCAAGGGCCGCGCGCAGGGGCTCCTCGCGGGCGGGCGCCGCGGGGGCCTGCGCGGGACGGGCGGCGAACAGCGGCAGGTCGTTGACGATCTCCGCCATCGGCTTGCGCCGGTCGCCGGCCTCAAGCTCGGCGAGCAGGGCCTGCGCCCGATCCACCACATCGCCCGGCAGGCCTGCGAGGCGCGCCACCTGAATGCCGTAGGAGCGATCGGCGGCGCCGCGCGCCACTTCATGCAGGAACACGACGTCGCCGTTCCAGTCGGTCACGCGCATGGTGAGATTGACGAGGCGCGGCAAGCGTTCGGCGAGCCCGGTGAGTTCGTGGAAATGGGTCGCGAACAGCGTGCGCGCGCGATTGGTCTCGTGCAGCCGCTCCACCGCCGCCCAGGCGATGGACAGGCCGTCGAAGGTCGCGGTCCCGCGGCCGATCTCGTCGAGAATGACGAGCGAGCGCGGACCCGCCTGATTCAGAATGGCCGCGGTCTCCACCATTTCGACCATGAATGTGGAGCGTCCGCGCGCGAGATCGTCGGCCGCCCCCACGCGGGAGAACAGCCGATCCACGATTCCCAGATGCGCGCGGGCCGCCGGCACATAGGAGCCCGCCTGCGCGAGCGCGGCGATCAGCGCGTTCTGGCGCAGATAGGTCGATTTGCCGGCCATGTTCGGGCCGGTGACGATGGCGAGCGCGCCGCCGTCCTCGCCTGTGAGGTCGCAATCATTGGCCACGAAGCCCGCGCCGTTGCGCCGCAACGCCGCCTCCACCACGGGATGGCGCCCGCCCTCGATGCGGAAGGCGAGGCTGTCGTCGACGATCGGGCGCGTCCAGTCGCGCTGCGCGGCCAGCTCGGCGAGCGCGCAGGCCACGTCGATGCGCGCAAGCGCGTCGGCTGCGGCTTTCACCTGCGCGTCATTGGCCTGCGCGCGGGCGCAGAGCGCGTCGAATGTGGCGATCTCCATGGCGAGCGCGCGGTCGCCGGCCGAGGCGATCCTGGCTTCCAGTTCGCCCAATTCGCTCGTGCTGAACCGCATGGCGTCGGCCATGGTCTGGCGATGGATGAACGTGGCGTTGAAGGGCGGCTGCAGCAGCCGCTCGCCGTGCGCCTGGCTCGTTTCGATGAAATAGCCGAGGAAATTATTATGCTTGATCTTGATCTGCTTCGTTTGCGCGAGGTCGCAATAGCGCGCCTGCAGGGACGCGACGACGCGGCGGCTTTCGTCACGCAGCGCGCGCGTTTCGTCCAGCTCCGCCAGATGGCCCGCGCGCACGAAACCGCCGTCGCGCTTGTTGAGCGGCAGGTCGTCGGCGAGCGCGCGGGCGAGTTCGTCCTCAAGCGCAGCGTCGATGGCGGCGAGCG
>CAIXDD010000529.1 GCA_903918155.1 uncultured Hyphomicrobiales bacterium | reverse complement strand
CGGCCCTGTTCGCCCGCGCCGGCATGCCCGCCGCCTTGCTGCCCGCCTTCCGCGCCGCGCTGGCCGCCCAGGCCGACCTCGCCGGCGAATTGGGGGCCGACCCCGACTCGGGCGCCCGCCTCTCCCGCCTCATGATCGAGCGCGTGCTGACGAGCTGCGAGCGGCTGGACGACGCGGCCCTCGCCCCCGTCGTGGCGCTGCTGCGCCGGTTCGACGCCGAAGCCGCCCGCGAGGATGCGCGCGAGCGGCTGGGCGCGGCCCCCTCCCTGCGCGCCAGCACGCCCGCCCCGGCGCCCGAAAAGCCCCGGCCCATGAGCGTGGCGGAGCTGCGCAGCCGCTTCCGCAAGGCGATGGCGGCGTAAGAAAATCCCGCTAGTCCTCTGAACGGACGAGAAAAACAGCAAGCAAAGGCCAAGTCGTTGTAACTTGGGCGACACTATGCTCGAAGAACGACGCCTTGAACGGGACTTTACTCTCCCCAATGGCTTCGTTTGAGTTAAATTAAGGCCCTGCGAACGGTTTCAGGCCGGGAGCACGCCGTTTCGCTCCGCCGCTCGAGCGGGCGGCGAAGGGGAGATCGGGCGCCGCCGGATCGTCCCGCCCATTTTTGGAGGATTGATTGATGACTTTTAACAAGAGCGTTTTGCTCGGCTCCGCCGCTGCGATCCTTTCGGTCGCCGCCGCTCAGGCCGCCGACCTGCCGAGCCGCAAGTCGGCCCCGGTTGAATATGTGCGCGTGTGCTCGGCCTATGGCGCGGGCTATTTCTTCATCCCCGGCACGGACACCTGCCTCAAGATCGGCGGCCGCGTGCGCGCCGACTATGCGTTCGTCCCCGCCAAGGACATTTACTCCGCGACCGGCACCGCGGCGGTGGCCGATGACATCGCGACTACTACCGTCAACGAAGCCAAGAAGAGCAGTGCGACGCTTATCATCGGCTCCGCCGCCGACGGCCAGAACACGCTGGGCTGGGAAGCCCGCGGCCGCATCGACTTCGACGCCCGCACCCAGACCGCCTGGGGCACGGTTCAGGCCTCCGCCGGCATCCGCCTGGCCCGCGTGACCGGCGTGCTCGACCAGAACGCCGCCGCCTCCTCGGCCAGCGCCGGCTCGACGCTGGAATACGCCTTCGTGCGCTTCGCCGGCTTCACCTTCGGCGCCTCGCGCGATAATTTCGCCTTCATGCCCTCGTCCACCTATGGCGCGGGTCACTGGGCGTCCTTCGGCAACGGCGCCAAGCAGCTCGCCTATACCGCCACGTTCGGCGGCGGCGTGTCGGCCACCCTCGCCTTGCAGGATTACATCGACACCACCGCCGGCGTCGCGGACGCGACGGCGACGGCTCCCTATTACGTCTATAATTCGATTCCGCAGATCAACGCGAACTTCCGCCTCGACCAGGCCTGGGGCGCGCTGCAGGTCATGGGCGCCTATGCCGACGTGACGCTCAACAATGCGACCGACGGCTACGACAAGTCGAAGGGCGTCTATGCCCTGGGCGCCGGCGCCAAGATCAACCTGCCCATGCTGGCCAATGGCGACGCGCTCTATCTCACCGCCGCTTACGCCAATGGCATGACGGAATATACGACCAACTGGACGTCGTTCAAATCCTCCGCCTACAAGCGCGACGTCGGCGGCTATACGATGAACCATCCGAGCCTCGTCGCGGAGACGACGGGTCTGGAGACGGTGAAGTCCTGGGGCGTCGCCGGCTTGCTCGAACATTATTGGGCTCCCCAATATCGTTCGGTCCTCTTCGCCTCCTATGGCCAGCTCGACGCGCCTGATGGCGCCAAGGGTCGCGCCTGGGACGGCAAGAAGGGCTTCGGCGACGCCACGGTGTGGAACGTCGGCACCAGCTTCGCCTGGCTGCCGGTGCGCAATTTCGAAATCGGCGTGGAAGTCATCTACGCCCGCGTGACGCAGGACGTGCGCGGCTATGTCGGCGGCCTTGACTTTGGCGCCGCTGGTGCGACGGCTGTCTCAAGCCGTTCCGACAGCAATGTCACCGGCCGCCTGCGCGTCGAGCGCACGTTCTAAAAACCATCGGCTTCAGGCGCGGCTTCCAGCTTGCGCCTGAAACGGAAAACCCGGCGAGCGATCGCCGGGTTTTTTTAGTTTTCGAGATCGCCTCGCGCCTGCGCGCGGCGCTCACCGCCGGCCGAACAGCCGCTCCACATCGGCGAGTTTCAGCTCCACATAAGTGGGGCGGCCATGGTTGCACTGGCCCGCGCCCGGCGTCGCCTCCATCTCGCGCAGCAGGGCGTTCATCTCCTCCCCGCTGAGCTTGCGGCCCGCGCGCACGGAATGATGGCAGGCCATGGTGGCGAGCACGTGATCGAGCCGCCGGTCGAGCGGATTGGCGGGATCGTCGTCGGCGAGCGCGTCTGCGAGGTCGCGCACCACGCCCGCCAGATCCGCCTTGCCGATCAGCGCGGGCGCCTCGCTCACGGCCACCGCGCCCGGCCCGAACGGCTCCACCACGAGGCCGGAGGCCAGCAGCGCGTCCGCATGGGCGAGCAGGCGCGCGGCGTCCGCCGGATCGAGATCCACGACCACGGGAATGAGCAGGATCTGGCGCGCGACGCCGGCTTGCGCGCGCTGCGCCTTCAGCCGCTCATAGACGAGGCGTTCGTGGGCGGCGTGCTGATCGACGATCACCAGCCCGTCGCGCGTCTGCGCGATCACATACGTGTCGTGGATCTGCGCGCGGGCGGCGCCGAGCGGGGCGTCGAGCGCCTGCGGATCGGGCGCGGCCGCATGGGCGCGCGCATCGGCGGCGGGCGCGAAACCGGGCGCCAAACCGGGCGCGAAACCGGGCGCCGTAGGCCCGCCGGCGAGAAGGCCCGCCTGCGCGGCTTCGCCGAATCCTTCGCCGAATCCTTCGCCGAATCCCGCGCGCGACGATTGCGCCGGCGCGGCGGGCGAGGCGCGCCAATCCCAATTCATCGGCGCGCCGCCGGGGCGCGCCATCGCGCCGATGCGCGCGCCAAGATGGGTCGCGCCGCGATGCAGGGCGCCGGCCAGCGTCTGTTTCAGCGCGCCGATGATGAGGCCGCGCACGAGGCCGGGATCGCGGAAGCGCACTTCCGCCTTGGCGGGATGGACGTTCACGTCCACCTCGCGCGGGTCGCAGGCGAGATAGAGCGCCAGCGAGGGGCGCCGGTCGGCGGGCAGATAATCCAGATAGGCCGCGCGCACGGCGCCGGCGAACAATTTGTCGCGCACCGGCCGGCCGTTCACATAGAGAAATTGATTGAGCGCATTGGCGCGCGAGAAGGTCGGCAGGCCCGCATAGCCGGTGAGGCGGAAGCCTTCGCGCGCGGCCTCCACCTCCAGCGCATTGTCGCGGAACTCCTTGCCCAGCGCCTGCGCGAGGCGGGCGCGCAGGCCCTCCGCGCCCGCGCCGGCGCGCGCATGCCGGAAGCCGGTGAGATGGTCGCCGGACAGGTCGAACGCCACGTCGGGATGAGCCATGGCGAGGCGCTTGACCACATCGGCCACCGCCTGCGCCTCGGCGCGCTCGCTCTTGAGGAATTTCAGCCGCGCGGGCGTGGCGCAGAACAGGTCGCGCACCTCCACCCGCGTGCCCGGCGGATGGGCGGCGGGGACGACGGGATGTTTGCGCCCCTGATCCACGCGGATGCGATGGGCCTGCGCCGCGCCGGCGGGGCGCGACACGATGTCGAGCGCGGCGACCGAACCGATGGAGGGCAGCGCCTCGCCGCGAAAGCCCAGCGTCGCGATGCTCGATAAATCCCCGTCCGGGATTTTCGACGTGGCGTGCCGGTCCACCGCCAGCGCGAGATCCTCCGGCCCCATGCCTGCGCCGTCGTCCACCACGCGGATGAGGCGGCGCCCGCCCTCCTCGATGACGATTTCGATGCGCGAGGCGCCCGCGTCGAGCGCGTTCTCGACCAGCTCCTTCACCGCCGAGGCCGGACGCTCCACCACCTCGCCCGCGGCGATGCGGTCGACGAGCACGGGATCGAGACGGCGGACGGGCATGAGGCGGCTCCAGAATCAGCGGCCATTATGCCCGAAAGCGCCGCTCAGGGCGCGATGTCCACCACGACGCGCCCGCGCACCTTGCCCGCCACGATGTCGCGCGCCACGTCGAGCGTGCGGTCGAAGGGAATATGGCTGGTGACCGCCGACAGGGCCGCGCGGTCGAGATCCTGATCGAGCCGGCGCCAGGCGGACAGGCGCAGGGGCATGGGGCATTGCACGCTGTCCACGCCCAGAAGGGCGACGCCGCGCAGGATGAAGGGCGCCACGGTCGTGGGCAGGTCGAGGCCCTGCGCATTGCCGCAGGCGGCGACCGCGCCATGGGGCTGCGTCTGCGCCAGCGCATTGGCGAGCGTGTGGGAGCCCACCGCCTCCACCGCCGCCGCCCAGCGCGGCTTGCCCAGCGGCTTGCCGGGGGCGGACAATTCCGCGCGGTCGATGATCTCGTCCGCGCCCAGGCTCTTGAGATACGCCGCCTCCTGCGGGCGGCCCGTGGAGGCGATGACGCGCCAGCCCGCCTTTTTCAAAAGCGCCACGGCCACCGAGCCCACGCCGCCGGCCGCGCCGGTGACGAGGCAGGGCCCCGCCTGCGGCGACAGGCCGAACCGCTCCAGCGCCAGAACGGCGAGCATGGCGGTGAATCCCGCCGTGCCGATGGCCATGGCCTGCGCGGGCGAAAGGCCGGGCGGCAGCGGCGCCAGCCATTCCGATTTCACGCGCGCCTTTTGCGCAAAGCCGCCGAGATGGCTTTCGCCCACGCCGTAGCCGGTGAGCAGAACCTGATCGCCGGGCTTGAAGGCGGGCGAGGCGGAGCGCTCCACCACGCCGGCGAAATCAATGCCGGGAATCATCGGAAAGCGGCGTGCGATGGGCGCCTTGCCGGTGATGTTGAGCCCGTCCTTGTAATTGACCGTGGAATGGGAGATGCGCACGTCCACGTCGCCCTCCATCAGGTCGGCCTCGTCGAAATCGACGAAGGCGGCGACGATTCCGGTCTCGGCCTTGTCGATGCGGATCGCGCGAAACGTGCTCATGGGGTCTCCCTCGCCGGTCTGGCCTGATGCGATCTAGCCGCGCGGGCGCGCAGCGCTCAATGCGCCTTTCGGACGCCGCGCGCGCCAGCAGGGCGGCTCAGGCGGACGCGCCCGCCGCCGCCTGCCGCGCCACGGGCTTTTCCGACACGGGAATGTTGATGGCGGCCGAGGCCACGCCCAGCGCGATGGAGAGCCACCAGACCACGTCATAGGAACCCGTGCTCTCGCGCAGCCAGCCCGCCAGCATGAGGCCGATGAAGCCGCCGAGCTGGTGATTGAGGAAGGCGAAGCCGTAGAGCGTCGAGAAATAGCGCGTGCCGAACATCACGCCGATGAGGCCGGAGGTCGGCGGCACGGTGGACAGCCACAACAGGCCCGTGAGCACGCCGAAGGCGAAGGCGCTGAAGGGCGTCACCGGCAGCAGCAGGAAGGCGAGCGTGACCAGCGAGCGCGAGAAATAGATGAAGGCCAGCAGCCAGTTCTTGGGCATCTTGTCGCCCAGCCAGCCCGAGGACAGCGAGCCCACGATGTTGAACACGCCCACCAGCGCGAAAGCCCAATAGCCCACATGGGCGGGCAGGCCCGCCTCCACCACATATTTCTGGAAATGCACGGTGACGAAGGCGAGCTGGAAGCCGCAGGTGAAGAAGCCGATCACGAGCAGCACATAGGAGCGATGGCTGAACGCCTCGCCCAGCGCCTCGCGGAAACTCTGCCGGGGCGGCGCGCCCGCGGCCGGGGCGGCGTCCGCGCCCTTGCGCTCGGCCAGAGCCAGCGACAGCGGAATGCAGCACAGCACGACCACGGCGAAAATGAAGACCGTCGTCTGCCAGCCGAAGGAGGCGATCATGCCGCCGGCGAACGGCGAGAAGAGGAACTGGCCGAAGGAGCCCGCCGCCGTGCCCAGACCGAAGGCCATGGAGCGGCGATGGGGCGGCAGCAGCTTGCTGAACGCGCCGATGACGAGATTGAACGAACAGGCCGAAATGCCCAGGCCCAGAAGGACGCCCGCCGTCAGCGTGAAGGACAAGGGCGAGGAGGCGTAGACCATGAGCGCCAGACCCAGCGCATAGACCAGCGCGCCGAAGGTGAGCACGCGCGTGACGCCGAACTTGTCGGCCATGGCGCCGGCGAAGGGCTGGCCCAGACCCCAGAACAGATATTGCAGCGCCATGGCGAAGGAGAAGACGTCGCCGCCGAATCCGAAATCACCGATCACCGGCAGCTGGAACTGGCCGATGGCCGAGCGCGGGCCGAAGGTGAGCATGCCCAGCAGGCAGCCGGCGGCGATCACGACCTCCACGGGATAGCGCGAACGCGCAGGCATGGGTTTTTGCGCGTCGGCGGTCTGTGCGGACATGTGGAGCTGCTCCCCTGCGCCGCCTGCGGCGGTCGTTGCGCTCCCTTCTTAGCCGCGCCCGGGCCCGCCCGCTAATCGAAATTCGCAGACGCGCCCTGACGCGCGCGCAGGCCTTGCCCCGGCCCCTGCAGCAGGGCGCGCGCCTGCAGGGCCTCCATCCACAGGCTTGGCCCGGACAAAGGCGCGGCCGGCGCGGGCGCGAGGGAGCGCGCAGGGGGAAGCGCCCCGAAGGCGCGAGCCTGTTGCGCGCGGGCCTTTTCCTGCGCGCGGCGGAAAATCTCGCGCGGATCGGAGTCGAGACCGGGCTCGCGATGGGGATCTTGCGGCGGCGCGCCCGTCTGCGCGTAAAGCCGCGCGGCGCGGCCGAAGGCGACGCGGGGATCTTTCGCGTCCGCCGGCGCCTCGGCCAGACCGCCGCCGGGCGGGGCGAGCGCGGCGCGGGCCAGCGCCTCG
>CAIXDD010000528.1 GCA_903918155.1 uncultured Hyphomicrobiales bacterium | reverse complement strand
CGGGCGCGCAAGGGCGGAACGCCGCGCCACGCCAGCATCGCCGCGCCGGCGCGCGGGCCGCGCAGACGCGCATAGACGACGACGCCGCCCGCCACGCAGCCGTACAGCACGCAGGACAGCAGGAACATGCCCGTCGCGCCGCCCGCCTCGCGCCCCAGCATGGCGGGATTGAGCGATTGCAGCCGCTCGCCCAGCGCCACGACGCCCTGCGCGCCGCCGACCGCCCAGACGCAGGCGAACACGAGACCGCTGGCGAGGAGGAACAAGCCCGCCGTGCAAGCGAGGATGGCGGCGAACCCGCCCAGAAGCGGCAGGACAAGGCTCGGCCGGGGCGCAGCGGCGCGCGCCGCCGCATCGGAGGGCTGGGACATAAGGTCTCCGCAGGATGCGCTCCTGAGCATATGGGCCCCTCCTTTCCGGACTCCTACCGCGGCGCGCGCAAGCAGGCTCGCGCGCAATCGGGCCCGCGCGGGGCGCGGATCACGCCTTTCGCGATCTAGCGGCGCGTGCAGGCGATGGGCGCGGGCTGGCAGACGGGACCGGGCGTGGAGCAGCGCGCAGGCTGGCCGGGCGCGTCGCGCGCGCAGATGCGGCAGGAATCGGTCCATTCGAGACAGGCGCGGTCGGCGTCCCCATAAGCGGGGACGGAGAGCGCGCGGGCGGGCGCGGGCATGACGGGCATGACGGGCGCGCGCGGTTCGTCGGCGAAGGCGCCGGCGCAAAGCAGACCAGCGAGCGCGCAGGCGCCCGCCGTCGCGGATCGCGCGAAGGAAAGCCCCGCCCTGCGCGGCTTGTCCAAGGCGATCAGGCCAGATGTTTGCGCATGAAGGCGAGCATGCGGCCCCAGGCGATTTCGGAATCCTCGCGATCGTGTTTGGCGCGCTGCTCGTTCACGAATCCATGCTCGGCGTCGTAGCGGAAGAAGTCATAGGTCTTGCCGGCGGCCTTGAGGCCGGCTTCGAACGCATCCACCGTCGCCGGCGTGCACCAATCGTCGGTGTTGGCGAAATGGCCCTGAAGGGGAATCTTCACATCGGCGGCCTTGGCGACCGTGTCGGGCGGCACGCCATAGAAAGGCGCGGCGCAGGCGAATTCGCTGACCCGGCAGGCGGCCAGAATGCTCACCGCGCCGCCCATGCAGAAGCCGGTGATGCCGACCTTCGCGCCGTTCTGCTTCAGGAACAGCGCAGCCCCGCGCACGCTCTGGTCCGTGGCGTCGAGGAAATTGAGCGAGCCCATCTGCTTTCCCGCCGCCTCGCGGTCATGATAGGGCACGACCACGCCGGAATAGAGATCGGGCGCGAGCGCGTTGAAGCCGGCGCGGGCGAGCCGGTCGGCCACGCCCTTGATCTGGTCCTGCAGGCCCCACCATTCCTGAATCACCACGATTCCGGGCGCATGGGCTTCAGCCGCCGGCGCGAAATAGCCAGCCGCTTCCTTGCCGTCCGGTCGAACGATCGTGATCGTGGTCCCCATGCCCGTCTCCTCCTGGCTCTGCGTTCCGCAAACCGCCTTGCGAACGGCTTTGCCGCTTCATACCACCAGGCTCGCGAAAGCGTCGAGGGCGGGAGACCGACGGCGAGGCGCCGCGCAGGCGGGCCGGCGAGGCGAAACGGAGCCGTTGCCAATCCGAATCCTGAATGTATAATAGATAATATAACATCGATTTACTGGAGATTTACCCATGCGCATCTGGATCGCGTCTCTCGCGCTGGCGGCCGGCCTTGCCGCCTCCGGCTGGCTCGGCGGCGTCGCGGCGGCGGCTGAGCCGCTCGTCAACGCCAAATGGCTGAAGGAAAACCTCGGCAAGCCGGGCCTTGTCGTCATCGACCTGCGCTCGGGCGGGGGCGGCACGCGCGAGGATTACGTGAAGGAGCACATTCCCGGCGCTGTCTTCTCCGATTACGCGAAGGACGGCTGGCGCGAGAAGATCAACAATGTGGAGGGCATGTTGCCCCCGCCGGAAAAGGTGGAGCGCGTGATCGGCGCGCTCGGCGTCGACAACAAGAGCCATGTCGTCATCGTGCCCATGGGCCGGCAGGCGCTCGACATGGGGGCGGCGACGCGCATCTACTGGACCTTCAAGGTCATGGGCCATGACGAAGTATCGATCCTCGACGGCGGCTGGGCGGGCTGGACGCGCGATCTGGACGCCGACAAGAAGCCGGTGAATCCCCTCGCCTCCGGCGGCGTGACGCCCCAGGCCAGGACCTTCAAGGCGAGCCTGCGCAGCGAGATGTTGATCGACGCCGAGGGCGTGCAGAAGGCCATGGCGCGCGGCGTCGCGCTCGTCGACAATCGTCCCAACGATTTCTACGTGGGCGCGACGCAGGCGCCGGTCGCCGAGGCGCCGGGCACGATTCCGGGCGCGAAAAACGTGCCGGAGAGCTGGATCACCGGCAATAACGGCGGCACGTTCCGCACCAAGGCGCTGCTGTCCTCGCTCTATCGTCAGGCGGGCGTGGACGTGACCGCGGAGCAGATCTCCTTCTGCAACACGGGCCATTGGGCGTCGCTGGGCTGGTTCGCGGCCAGCGAGATCGTCGGCAACAAGAAGACGCTGATGTACGACGGCTCCATGGCCGAATGGACCAAGGATCCCAAGCGTCCGCTCCAGCAGACGATCAAGCTCAACTAATCCGCCTTTTTCGATCCGGGGCGCGCGTCGAACCTGCGGCGCGCGCCCCGTTTTTCTGTATATTGGGCTGATATGTGACTCTGTCGCGGAGCCGATCGGCCCTTGTCGTTTTTCAGAGACGCCCTCACCTGGCTCGCCGCTCTCCTCATCGTAGCGCTCACCGCCGCGCTCGCGATTCCCTATGTCGTCGACTGGTCGGGCCGGCGCGAGCTGGTGGAGAGCCTTCTGTCGGATGCGCTCGGCGCGAAGGCGCAGGTGCGCGGCGACATTCTCGTGCGCCTCCTGCCCGCTCCCATCCTCGACCTGCGCGGCGTCTCCCTGCAAGGCGCGCCCGGCGATCCGCGCCTGTCGATGGACCGCCTGCGGCTGGAGATGGCGCCGGCGCCGCTGATCCGCGGCGCGGTGCGCTTCGTGGAGGCGAGCCTCGAACGCCCGCGCCTCGTGCTCTCCCTGACGCGGGAGGGCGAGCTGCTGACGCCGAGCCTGCCCGCGCGCGCGCCCGACGAAGTCGCCTTCGAGCGCATCGAGGTGAGCGGCGGCGTGATCGAGATCGAACGGCCCGACGCGCCGGCGCTCGTCATCGACGACCTGCGCATGAGCGCGGAAGCCGCGGGCCTGCGCGGCCCCTTCCGGGCCACGGGCTCCCTGCGCGCCTTTGGCGAGACGCGCGCGGTGCGCCTCGTCACCGGCGCCTTCGAGGACGGGCGCATGCGCGTGAAGGCGAATGCGGAAGGCGTGGGCGCGATCGCCCATGCCGACGCCGACGGCCTGCTGTTCGTCGATCCCGCCCCCAACGGCGCGCGCCTGCGCTTCGAAGGTCCCGTCGCTTTCGGCGGACGCATCCAGATCGAGGACGCGCGGATTCCCTGGCGCATCGCAGGGCAAGGCGCGCTGCGGCCCGGTCTCGCGCGTCTGGAGCCGATGGAGGCGCGGCTGGGCGGCGAAGAGCGCCCCGCCGTGCTCGCCGGAGAGGCGGTTTACGAAGACTCGCGCGGCGCGCTCGCGATGCGCCTGAGCGCGCCCCAACTCGATCTCGATCGCCTCTTGTCGGAAGATCCCCGCGCGCCGCAGCCCGATCGCGCCGCCGCGCTGCTGTCGCGCCTGACGGAGGAGACGCTCGCGCGCGCGCCGGAGGGGCGCCTTCCCTTCGACCTGGAGATCGAAACGCAGGCCGTGCAGATCGGCGGGGAGACCTTGTCCGACGCGCGGCTGCGTCTGGCCGCGCCCGAGGGCGCGCTGACATTGAGCGCCCAATTGCCGGGACGGGCGCGCCTGTCGCTTGACGGGCGCGTGGAGACGGGCGCGGCCGCGCGTTTCGTCGGGCAAGCCGCCTTCAGCATGCGCGACGCGCCGCGGCTGGCGGATTGGGCCGCGCGGTTCCACGCCGACATCGCGCAACGCCTGCGCGCGTCACCCTTTGCGAGCCTCGATGCGCAGGGGCGCATCGAAGCCTCGCGCGCCGCGCTCGCCGTGCGCGACCTCACGGCGCGGGCGGACCGCTCCACATTCACGGGCGTCGCCGCCTTTACGCGCGCGCTGGGCGGGGAGCGCGCGCGCCTGTTCGCCGACCTCTCCTCGCCCGCGCTCGATCTTGAAACGCTGCCCGATCTCACCGGCGCCGCGCGCGCCGGCGCGGACATGGACATGAACCTGTCGTTCGACGCGCGCGCCGTGCGCCTGGCGCGCGTGGGCGGCGGCGTGGTGGACGCGGGCCGCATCAATTTCAAACTCGTGCGCGAGGGCGAGGCGACGCGTCTGGAGGGTCTGACGCTCGACGACGTGGGCGGGGCGAGCCTGCGCGCCAGCGGCAGGCTCGACGCGCAGGGCGCGCGGCTTGACGCCTCGCTCGACGCTCATCGGCTGGGCGAACTCGCAGCCATGATGCGGCGCATCGCGCCCGGCGCGCTTGCGGAAGCGTTCGCCGAACGCGCCACCGCGCTCTCCCCTGCGCGCCTCAACATATCGGCGCAGGCGAGCCCGGCCGCAGGCGGACTTGAATTGCGCAGCCTGCGCGTCGACGGATCGGCGCGCGGCACGCGCGTCTCCGGCGCCGTGCGCCCCGCCGGCGAGCGCATCGACGGCGAGATCGAATTCCTCTCCGCCGACGCGCCCATTCTGCTGCGCCAGTTCGGCCTGGACGCCGTGCCGGCGCCGGGCCTGCGCGCGCGCGTTCTGGCGCGGGCGACGGGCACGCGCGCGGACGGCTACGAGCTGTCGCTGAGCGGCGAGGTCGCGGGATCCGACATCGCATTCGACGGGCGGATCACGCATGAGGGCGAAAGCCTCGCCGCGCGCGGCGAGGCGCGGCTGCGCGCGTCGGACTCAGCGCCCCTGTTGCGCGCCCTCGCTTTGCCCGCGCCCGACATCGGACAGACGGACAGGAATCAGGCGGCGGCGCTGGATGCGCGCGCGCGCCTGCATTGGCGCGCCGGCGCATGGGAGGCGAGCGACATCGCCGGTTCGGCCATGGGGACGGCTTTCTCCGGCGCCCTGCGCCTCGCGAGGCCCGAGGGCGCGCAGACGCGCGCGCTTTCGGGCGCCCTCGCCTTCGACCGCCTCTCGCTCTTCACGCTGGCGGCCTACGCGCTGGGCGCGCCGCGCGCGGCGAAACCCGGCGCGCTCTGGTCCGATCAGGCTTTCGCGCCGGCGATGGCGCCGCCCTTCCCCGTGCGCATCGACCTTCGCGCGCAATCGCTGGACTTGCGGCCCGGCGCAAGCGCGCAGGAGGCGCGCCTGAGCCTCAAGGTCGAACCCGGCCTCGTCGCCTTCGAGGACGTGCGTCTGCGCCTGAACGATGGAACGCTGGGCGGACGTCTCGTCCTGCGGCGCGAGGGCGCGGAGGCGTCGCTCTCCGGCGCGCTCGATCTCGATCTGCCGCTCGCAGGCCGTTTCGATCTCGAAGGACGCCTGATCGCCAGCCTCGAACTCGCCGCCGGCGGACGCAGCGAAGCCGCGCTCGCGGCAAATCTCGCGGGCGGGGGAACGCTGCGCCTGACGCAGGCGCGCATAAGCCGGCTCGATCCGGCGGCCCTGGGGGCCGTCGTCGCGCGCGCGGAAGCCGATTCCATGACGGCCGACGAGCGCGCCGTCGCAAGCGCCTTCGCGCGCGACTTCGAGCGTGGCGCGCTGTCGCTTGGCGAGGCGCGTTTCGACGCCTTGATCGCCAGCGGCGTTCTGCGCGCCCAGACGGCGCGCGCGCCGGCGGCGGAGGCGGATGCGGACGTGTCAGCCGGAGGCCTGTTCGACCTGCGCACGGGGCGGGGCGAAACCGTCGTCGACATGCAGGCGCGCGCGGCGCCGAAAGGATGGAGCGGACCTGCGCCGCGCGTGCGCATCGTCTGGAGCGGAGCTGCGGACAAGCCCGCGCGCATGATCGACGCGAGCGCCCTGTCCAGCGCGCTGACGGCGCGGGCGCTTGTGCGCGAGGGCGCGCGCATCGCCGCGCTGGAAGCCGACATTCGCGAACGCGCCGCCTTCAACCGCCGGCTGAAGGCGCAGGACTGGCTGCGCCAGCGCGCCGCCGAGATCGACGCCTTCCATCGCGAAGAGGCGCGGCTCGTGGAAGAGGCCGCGCGCCGGGAGGACGAGCGCCTTCGCGCGGAGGCCGACTCCCGCCGCAGGGCGCAGGAGGACGACAAGCGCAAGGCGCAGGAGGAGGAGCGACGCCGGCAGGCGGAGGCCTTGCGCCTGCGCCGCGAGCAAGAAGCGCGGGAACAGGCGCGCGAACTGGCGCGCGAACAGGCGCGCGAACAGGCGCGCGAACAGACAAGACTTGCGCCGCCGGCGAACATCGTTCCGCGCCCGCCCGCCGATCCGATCCGCGATTTTCTGCAACGACAGTTCGGCGTGGGCGCGCCCGGTCCGCGCGGCTCCCCGCCCGATTAACGCGCCTGCGCGCAGGCGAGAACGAAGACGCGAATGGCGGAGGAGAGATTGGCCTCCCCCCGCGTCGCGTCGATTTCGGCCACGAGGCGGGCGAGCGGCGCGCCGCGCGCGGCGGCCACCGCGCGCAGGCCCTCCCAGAACGCGTCCTCCAGCGACACCGACGTGCGATGGCCGGCGATGACGAGGGAATGTTTGCGCATCGCCGTGGGCTGCGCGCCGCTCATGACGGGCTCGACGGCGAATCTTGCTGCGAGTCTTGCGGCGAATCTTGCGGCGCTTCTTGCGGCTCATCCCGGCGATGGCCTTCGAGCCGGCGTTCGGCGAGCGCGCGCGCGGCCTCGCTTAATGCGCGATCCGATTTCGCGCG
>CAIXDD010000527.1 GCA_903918155.1 uncultured Hyphomicrobiales bacterium | reverse complement strand
GCCGGGACGCGCCTCCACCACAACGGTCACGCCGAGCTTCTTTTCAAGCCATGGCGCCAGCATGCGCGAATAAAGATCATAGCCCGAGCCGGCGGCGCCGCCGTTCACGAGCCGCATGGTCTTTCCCTTAAAGGCGTCCGCCGCCGCATCGGCGCGCGCGCCGCCCGCCCCCGCAAGCCCCGCAAGCCCCGCAAGCCCCGCGAGCAGGACGCAGGCCGACGCCGACATCGCACGCGACAAGACCGCGCGCGAGAAGATCGCGCGTGGCGAGATCGCGCGTGGCGAGAACGCGCGCGGCGAGAAAGCGCTAGGGCTGGAAAAGCGCGGCATGTCGTCCTCCCTGTCGGCGCTCATGCGGCGCCTGATCAAGGAAGGCTAGTGCGCGCGGGCGCGCGAGACAAGCCGCGTCAGGACCGCGCGTCAGGGACGGGAGAGGGCGGCCTCGATGCGCTGGATGAGGCCGTCGAGCGCGAAGGGCTTGGCGAGCAGCGGGCCGATCTCGGCAAGGTCTTCCGGCACGCCGTCCTCGCGCACCAGACCGGAGGCGAGGACGATGGGCAGGCGGGGGCGCTGCGCCCGCAGACGGCGCGCGAGGCCGAATCCGTCGAGCCGCGGCATCTGCACGTCGGAGAAGACGAGATCCACCTCCGTCTGCGCCAGCGTCTCCAGCGCCTCCTGGCCGTCGCCGGCCTCATGCACGACGAAACCCGCCTCCCGCAGGGAGTCGGCGACGTCCATGCGGATGATCGGGTCATCGTCCACGACAAGGATGGCGGGGGCGCGCAGGCCGGCGCAAGCCGCGCCGGCGGAGACGGAGAGACAGGACAAACCTTCGTTCCTCAAATAAAGCCAGAAAGGTCTAATCTGAAAAAAGGCAGCCGCGCGGTTACACGCGATTCGAAACATCCAGAGGCTGGACCGGAACGCGGCGATGTTCAAGCCGGCCGCGCGGCGGCCGTAATGGGAGAGGCCTAATGTCGCAGGACGAGTCTTCGCAGGCGCGAACCGAAAGCCTGCGCCACGACCGCAGCCGGATCGAGGCGGGCGTCTGCCAGCGCCTGTCGCCGCGCGTGCGCCGGCTGATCGCGCCCAACGCCTCGCCCTTCACCTTCACGGGCACCTGCAGCTATATCGTTGGCGCGGGCGAGCTTTCGGTGATCGACCCCGGTCCCGAAAGCCCCGAGCATCTCGCCGCCCTTCTCGCCGCCACGCAGGGCGAGCGCATCGCCCATGTGTTCGTCACCCATACCCATCGCGATCATTCGCCCGGCGCGCGCGCCTTGCAGGCGGCCACGGGCGCGACCATCCGCGGCTGCGCGGCCCATCGGGAAATCCTGAATCATCCCAGCGGGCGCGCGGACACGAGCCACGACCTCGCCTATGCGCCCAACGAGCCCATGGCGGACGGCGATGTGTTCGAGGGCGAGGGCTATACGCTTGAAGCCGTGCATACGCCCGGCCACGCCTCCAACCATTTATGCTTCGCGCTGAAGGAGGAGAATGCGCTGTTCTCCGGCGATCACGTCATGGCGTGGTCCACGACCATCGTCGCGCCGCCCGACGGGTCGATGCGCGATTACGTCGCGGGGCTAGAACGCCTGCGTGCGCGCCCGGAAGCGCTCTATTGGCCCGGCCATGGCGCGCCGGTCACCGAGCCGCAGCGCTATCTGCGCGCGCTCATCGCCCATCGCAGCAAGCGCGAGACGATCATTCTCGCGCGGCTGGAGACAGGCGCGGCGACGATCGAGCAGATCGTGGAGGAAGCCTATCCCCATATCGACGAGCGGCTGAAACGCGCGGCGGGCCTTTCCACCTTCGCCCATCTCGACGAACTCGTCGCGCGCGGGCTCGCCCGCAGCGACGAAGGCGCGGCCACCCTGACGGCGACCTATCGCCGCGCGTGAGGCTTCAGCCGAGCGTGGCGAGAATGGGGAAAGTCTCTAGCAGCCAGAAGGACGCATCCTGAATCCAGCCGGCGAGAAAGCCGACGCCGGTGACGACCAGAAGCGCGCCGACCGTCTTCTCGACATAGACGAACTTGCTCTTGAACCGGGCGATGAAGCCCAGAAAGGGCTCCAGCGCGAAAGCGGCGAGCAGGAAGGGCAGGCCAAGCCCCGCCGAATAGACGGCGAGCAGAACGGCGCCGCGGCTCAGCGTGTCCTCGCTGCCGGCGACCGCCAGAATGGCGGCGAGGATCGGGCCGATGCAGGGCGTCCAGCCGAAGGCGAAGGCGAGGCCCATGACATAGGCGCCCCACAGGCCCATGGGCTTCTCCACATGCAGGCGCGTCTCGCGATAGAGGAAGGCGAGCCGCCAGACGCCCAGAAAATGCAGGCCCATGGCGATGATCGCCAGACCCGCGAGCCAGGACAGCGCGCCCAGATGCGCCCGCATCGCCTGCCCGAAGGCGGAAGCGGTGGCCCCCATGGCGACGAAGACGGTGGAGAAGCCGAGCACGAACAAAAGCGCGGCCAGCGCCACGTCGCGCCGCGCGCGCTGCGTTCCGCCCTCCGCCAGCTCCTCCACCGTCGCGCCGGCGATGAAGGTGAGATAGGGCGGCACAAGCGGCAGAACGCAGGGGCTGAGGAAGGACAGGAGGCCCGCCACGAGGGCGGCCGGAAGGGTGACGTCGGCCATGGCTCACCATAGAGGCGCGCTGCGGCGACCGAAAGGCGCCAGAGCGATCGGGGCGGCGATCAGGGACGGCGATCAGGGACGGCGATCGGCGGCGAAACGCCGCAGCCGGGCCGCGCGTCAGGCCAGCTCGCCGCGGGCGGCCAGCGCCGCGCGCCGGATGGCGGAGATGTTGTCCGCGTAATGATCCGCGCCGCCCTTGAAGACGGCGGAGCCGGCGACCAGCCAATTGGCGCCGGCCTGCGCGATGGCGCCGGCGTTGTCGGCGGTCACGCCGCCGTCCACCTCGATGTCGATGGGCCGCGCGCCGACCATCGCGCGGATGCGGGCGATCTTCTCAAGTCCCGAGGGAATGAATTTCTGCCCGCCGAAACCGGGATTTACCGTCATCACCAGAATGAGGTCCACGTCGTCGAGCACATAGTCGATGACGCTTTCCGGCGTGCCGGGATTGAGCGAGACGCCGGCCTTCTTGCCCAGCGCGCGGATCGCCTGCAGCGAGCGATGCAGATGCGGCCCCGCCTCCGCATGGACCGTGATGACGTCGGCGCCCGCCTTGGCGAAGGCCTCCAGATAGGGATCGATGGGGGCGATCATCAGATGCACGTCGAAAATCTTGTCGGTGCGCCCGCGGATGGACTTCATCACGTCGGGTCCGAACGTGATATTGGGCACGAAATGGCCGTCCATGACGTCCACATGAACGATGTCGCCGCCGGCGTCCATGACGGCGCGCACGTCGTCGCCCAGGCGGGAGAAATCGGCGGAGAGGATCGAGGGGCAGATCTGCAAGGGGCGCATGAGGCCCGGTAGCATGGGGGCCGGCCTTGAGTCCATCGCCGGCGGAAGGGCGCAAGGCGACGCGCCGGGGGCTCGCGCTGCGCCGGCAAGCGCCGTAAAAGGGAGCGATGACCTCCCCCGCCCCATCGCCCCGCGCGAGCGACAACGCGCTCGTGCTCGCCCTCGCGATCGGGCAGATCGTGGGCTTTGGCGCGCTTTTCCATTCCTTCTCCATCCTGCTGGCGCCGCTTCAGGCGGAATTCGGCTGGAGCGTGACGGAGATCGCCCTCGCCTTCACCATCGGCCTGTTCTGCGCGGACGTGGTGGGGATTCCCGTCGGCCAATGGGTGGACCGGCGCGGCGGCCATGGCGCGATGACGCTGGGGGCCGGCGCCTGCGCGCTGCTTCTCGTCGCTTGGACCTATGTGGAGACGCTCTGGGGCTTTTATGGCGTGTGGGTGGCGCTGGGCGTGGCGCAATCGACCTTTCTGGGCAATGTCACCGCCTCCGTCATCACCGCCAATACGCGCGATTTCCGGCGCGGCCTGACCTTCGTGGCCATTCTCTCCGGCCTGTCGAGCATCGCCATCGCGCCGGTGGCGAGCTATGCGGTCGCCATGTGGGGCTGGCGCGCGGGCCTGCTGGCGCTCGCGGGCCTGATGCTGATCGGCCCCACGCTGCTCTATGGCGTCTTCCTGCGCGGAACCGTGGGCAGCCGCACGGCGGAATTCGCCCGCCGCGAGCGCGCGCTGGCGGAAGGGCGCCTGCCGTCGGCGGCCGGCGGCCCCTCCCCGCTCGCCAACGCGCTGCGCACGCCCGCCTTCTGGCTGCTGGCCATCGCCTTCTCCGTGCATTGGTATGTGATCACCGCGGTGCTCGTGCATTTCCTGCCGCTGATGCAGGAGCGCGGCGTGCCCTATGAGATCGCCGTGGCGAATTTCGCCAACAACGGACCGGCGGCGGTGATCGGCCGGCTCGCGCTGTATTGGATCGACCCCAGCAATTCGGCCGGGCGCACGGGGCGGATCGCCTTTCCCGCATTCGGCGCCGGCGTGCTCGCCCTGCTGCTGGCGCAGCCGCTGGGCGCATGGGGGCTGCTTGTCTACATGCTCGTCTACGGCATGGCGGCGGGCGTCATCATGATCGTGCGCCAGACGGCCATCGCGGAGATTTTCGGCCTGCGCGGCTATGGCGCGATCACGGGCGCGCTGACGACCGTGTGCATCCTGCCGCGCACCCTCGCCCCGGTGAGCGTGGCGATGATGCGCGACTCGCTGGGCGGCTATGAGCCGGTGCTCTGGTTCCTGTTCGCGCTGATCGCGGCGGCGACCGTGGCCTTCCATTTCGCCATGCGCGGACGCACGCCGCTCGCCTAGCGCTCCGTCGGCGCGAAGGCGCGCACGCGGGTCGCCACGTCCGACAGCTCCGTGCAGAAGGTTTCGGGCTCCGCCTGCGCCTCGAACTCCACCTGATCGTAGAGATCGTCGAGGGCGGATTCGCTGAGGCCGGCGCGCCGCTCCGCCTGCGCGATGGCGGCTTCAAGCGCGCCGCGCTCCTCCGCGGCGGGTTCGACGGGCAGGCATTCGTCGAGGGCGATTTCAAAACGATAATAGGAGACGAGAGCCTCGCGCGCGGCGGCGTGCTCCTCCTCCCCCGCAGCCTGCGCGGGGGGAGGAGCGGCGAGGAAAGCGAGCATGAGAGGCCCAACGCAGGCGGCGTGTGCGAGCTTCATGATGCGGCTTTCGATTTGTCTGGGCGCGCGCGAGGGCGGCCGATGGACGACGGGCGCATCTTGACCTCCACTTATTGCCAAATCGCAAATCCTGCGGGCGAAACGGCGCGGGCGGGGGCGAAACGGTGGGGAAACCGGGGCGAGCGCCCGCCCTTTCGCGCGTGCTGCGCCCGTGCTACCCCCGCGCCCATCCGCCGCCCTGACGCATCGGCCGCGCCGCCCGCTCCTGAAGGAAGCTCTCATGATCCCGCGCTATTCCCGCCCCGAGATGGTCAAGATCTGGGATCCGCAGACGCGGTTCCGCATCTGGTTCGAGATCGAGGCCCATGCCTGCGACGCGCTGGCGGAGATCGGCGTCATCCCCAAGGAGAGCGCCAAGGCGATCTGGGACCGGGCGGGGAACGCCGTGTTCGACGTGGAGCGCATCGACGAGATCGAGCGGGTCACGAAACATGACGTGATCGCCTTCCTCACCCATCTGGCCGAATTCATCGGCGCGGATTCGCGCTTCGTCCATCAGGGCATGACGTCCTCCGACGTGCTCGACACCTGCCTTGCTGTGCAATTGAAGCGGGCGGCCGACATTCTCATCGCCGACGTCGACGCTTTGCTCGCCGCCATCAAGACGCGCGCCTTCGAACATAAGATGACGCCCTGCATCGGGCGTTCGCACGGCATCCACGCCGAGCCCGTCACCTTCGGGCTGAAAATGGCGCAGGCCTACGCCGAATTCGACCGCTGCCGCGCGCGCCTCGTCGCCGCGCGCGATGAAATCGCCACCTGCGCGATCTCCGGCGCCGTGGGCACTTTCGCCAATATCGATCCGCGCGTGGAGGCGCATGTGGCGGCGAAGATGGGCCTGAAGCCCGAGCCCGTCTCCACGCAGGTGATCCCGCGCGACCGCCATGCGATGTTCTTCGCGACGCTGGGCGTCGTCGCCTCCTCCATCGAGCGGCTGGCGACGGAGATCCGCCATTTGCAACGCACGGAAGTGCTGGAGGCGGAGGAATTCTTCTCCGCCGGCCAGAAGGGCTCGTCGGCCATGCCGCACAAGCGCAATCCCGTGCTCACGGAGAATCTCACGGGGCTCGCGCGCCTCGTGCGCGGCATGGCGACGCCCGCCATGGAGAATGTGGCGCTCTGGCACGAACGCGACATCTCCCATTCCAGCGTGGAGCGCATGATCGGGCCGGATGCGACCGTGACGCTCGATTTCGCGCTGGCCCGCCTGGCCGGCGTGATCGAGAAGCTCGTCGTCTATCCGGAGAACATGCGCAAGAATCTCGACCGTCTGGGCGGGCTCGTGCATTCGCAGCGCGTGCTGCTGGCGCTCACGCAAAAGGGCGTGTCGCGCGAGGACGCCTATGCCTATGTGCAGCGCAATGCGATGCCGGTGTGGCGCGGCGAGGGCGATTTCCTCACCCTGCTGAAGAACGATCCCGACGTGGCCGCCAAACTCAGCGCCGCCGAACTCGAAGAATCCTTCGATCTCGGCTACCACCTGAAACATGTCGACGTGATTTTCGCGCGCGTGTTCGGCGCCGCGTAAGCCGGCGCGCTAGAGTTTCGACAGGAAGGCGGCGAAGCGCATCAGCCCTTCAGGCCAGGGGCCATGGCCCGAGGCGCTGTCGATATGGCCGCTCGCGCCCGCATCCACGATCTGCGCGCCCCAATCGAGCGCCATGCCCTCCATGTCGCCATAGGTCGCGTGCGGATCGTCGCGGCTGGCGACGAGAAGCGCGGGAAAGGGCAAGGGGGCGGTGGGCGCGGGCGCGAAAGCCTCGTCCACGCCCGGCATGCCCGCCACCGCGCGGGCGGAGGGCGCGCTCACCAGAAAGGCGCCGCGCACGAGGCCCTGCGGCAGATCGTCGCCGACCAGCTGCGGGGCGGCGTGGGCGAGGCCCAGCACGCCGAAGGAATGGCCCACGATCACCACGGGGCGCCGCGCCGCGCGCAAGGCCTCGCGCAGGCTGGCGCGGAAGGCGGCGAAATCGGCGCAATGTTCGGGCTGGGCGGCGAACCGGCCGGTGGCCAGGCGATTGCGCCAGCGCGTTTGCCAATGGCTCTCGTCGAGCGGCTGCGCGCCCGGAATGAAGAGAATGTCGGCCTCGCCGCTGCGCATGATCAACTCCGATCCGAGGCACATAAGCCGACGGAGGCCGGGGCGCAATGCGGCGCCCGCCACGCCCGGGCCGGCCGGGAACCATCGGCGCGGGGGCCACGTTGCAGACGCTCAACGCAAGACGCAACGGGAGACATGCCGATGATGAAACGCATTCTGACCGTCGCCGCCTTCGCGGCCTGCGCCGCGACGCCCGCGCTCGCGCAGGATCCCGGCGGCACAGCCGCAGGGGCCGCGACCGGCGCCGTGGGCGGGGCGATCGTCGGCGGGCCGGTGGGCGCCGTGGTGGGCGGCGCCGTCGGGGCCGTCGCCGGCGGAGCCGTAGGCTCGATCTCGGAGGCCGACCGCACCTATGTGCGCGGCTATGTCGTGCAGAACCGGCGCCCGTCCGTGCGCGTGGAAGGGCCATTGGCCGTGGGCGCGATTCTGCCCCAGCAGGTGCAGGTCTATCGCGTGGAGGGCAACCCGGCCTTCGAGAATTATCGCTACGCCTGGGTCAACGACCGCGCGGTCCTGATCGATCCCGCCACGCGCCGCGTCATCTATGTGGTGGAGTGACGCGGGCGCCGCCTTGGGCGAACCCATCGCCGCAAACGCAAGGGCCTCGCTCGCGCGAGGCCCTTTTTCCTGTGGCTATTCCGCCGCCTGCTGGGCGGGCATGTCCTGAACCGGGGCGATGGCCGCCGCCGGCAGCGCTGCGGCGGGCGCGGCGACCAGACGCCTGCGACGACGTTTGCCCGGCGATTGCGACCCGCCCTTGCGGCCGGCGCTGGCCGCCAGCTCCCGATTTTGGGCGAAAGCCCGGTTCTCCGGCTTGACCGATTGGCCGCCCTTGCGGGCGATCTCCCGACGCTTTTCGAGCGACATGGCGGCGAACCCGCGCTTCGCCTTCCGCTTTCTGGTTTTCATGTGAAGCCTCGCGCAATGACTTGAAGAACGAATTTTTCAAAAACGAACAGCATCCGCCGACGCGCCAAACGCGCGCCGCCGTCGCGAACCGGGGAGACGAAAAACCTCCCCTTCCTGGCGTGAAATCACGACCGCCCGGCAGGCCCGACACAAGCTAGGCTAAACAGAATTTCTTCCGAAGACAAGCACATGGTTGGGATCGACCCGCAGGCTGACCCGCGCGCCGGGCTGCAGGGCGGGAGCCGCCCGTCCCCGCACCCGCAGGGGGGCGGCGAGCCCCTCCACCGCGACGTGGAAGAGGTCTTCGTCCCCCAGAAAGCGGCGCTGGACGAGGACGCCGACGGGATCGAGGGCCGAATCGGCAGAAGAATCGGCGCAAGAATCGACAGCTCGCAGCGTCACGCCGAAGGGACGCAGGCAGAGCGTCACCTGTCCGTCGGGCAGGCCGGGGGGCGCGGGGAAAGCGCCGAGCGGGGTCGCTATGCGGCCGCCGACGGCCAGCGCCTCGATCTCGTTCAGGTCGCAGAAGAATCGCGCGGCGAACAGGCTGCCGGGGCGGGCGTATAATTCCGCCGCCGTCCCGATCTGCAG
This sequence comes from uncultured Hyphomicrobiales bacterium, assembly GCA_903918155.1. Taxonomy (GTDB): domain Bacteria; phylum Pseudomonadota; class Alphaproteobacteria; order Rhizobiales; family Beijerinckiaceae; genus Terripilifer. Next base: position 7,600 of record CAIXDD010000527.1, on the reverse strand, counting down.
GATGCGCCCCGCGCGCATCAGCGCGATGCGGTCGGCGATCTGCATCGCCTCCACGGGATCATGGGTGACGACGACGGCGGTCGCGCCCTTTTCGCGCAGGACCGCCACGGTCTCCTCGCGGATCCGCTCGCGCATGCGCTGGTCGAGATTGGAGAAGGGCTCGTCCATCAGCAGCACGCCCGGCCCCGGCGCCAGCGCGCGCGCCAGCGCGACGCGCTGCTGCTCGCCGCCCGACAGCATGTGCGGATAATCCTTCGCGTAACGCGACAGGCCGACCCGCGCCAGCGCACTGGCCGCGAGCGGCCCCGCCTTCGCCGCCGGCAGGCGCGAGAGGCCGAACGTCACGTTCTCCAGAATCGTGAGATGCGGGAAAAGCGCATAGTCCTGAAACATCATGCCCACGCCGCGCTGTTCGGGCTGGGTGAAGCGATCGGGCCCCACGACGTCGCGCCCGTCGATGAGCACGCGGCCCGCGTCCGGCCGCTCAAGCCCCGCCACGATGCGCAGGAGGCTCGTCTTGCCGCAGCCCGAATGGCCCAGAAGGCACATGATCTCGCCGGGCTCCACGCGCAGCGAGACGTCGTCGACGGCGAGCGTCTTGCCAAAAGTCTGGCGCAGGTTCTGCAGGTCGAGAGAGGCGGCCGCGCTCATGCGCCGCCTCGCTGGGCGGGCGGGGCGGAGGCCGAGACGGCGGCGGCGGATTCCGGCAGCAGAAGGTCGCGCGCCATCGCCTCGCCGTCGCCTGCGCCCTTGTCCCAGGCGAGCGCGCGCCGCCGGCTCAGGCGGGCCAGCATGACGACGGGGATCAAGCCCACCAGAACGATGAAGGTGGCGGCCACCGAGCCATCCTCATAAGTGCCGCGCGCCGCCTCGCCATAGAGGTGGGTCGCCAGCGTTTCGAAATTCAGCGGACGCAGAAGCAGCGTCGCAGGCAGTTCTTTCATGCAATCGACGAAAACAAGCAAGGCCGCGCCGCCCAGCGCCGGGCGGATCAGCGGCAGATGCACCCGCCGCATGGCCCCGCCCGCCGTCTGGCCCAGCGCGCGGGCCGCATGGTCGAGCGAGGGGGAGAGCTTCGCCAGCCCCGATTCCACGCCGCCGGCGGAAATGGTGAGGAAGCGCACCGCATAGGCGTAGACCAGCGCGGCGCCCGACCCCGAGATGAGAAGCCCGACCGACAGGCCGAAGGCGGCCTCCAGCCCGTCGGCGATGAGATTGTCGAGCAGGAAAAGCGGCGTCATGAGGCCGATGGCGACCACGGTGCCCGGCGCCGCATAGCCCAGCGAGGCCGCCCGCAGAAGCGCGCCCCCCACGGGCGCGCGCGACAGGCGCGCGGAGGCGGCCACAAGAAAGCCGAGCGTGGCGGCGACCAGGGTCGCTGCGCCCGCGACCAGGATCGTGTTGAGCACCTCCTGCCAGATTTGCGGCGACACGCCCGCAAAGCGCACGCGCTTCCACGCCTCGCTCGCCACATGGCCCGCCGGCAGCAGAAAGCCCACGAGAATGGGCGCGCTCACCAGCGCGATGGCGAGGCCGGCGCGCCAGCCCTTCAGCCGCAGGGGCGCGGCGCGGCGCGCGCGCTGGGCTTGCGAGACATAGCGTTCGCGCCGGCGCGCCCATCGCTCCAGCAGGATCAGCGCCACGACGACGAGCAGCATGGCGAGCGCGATCTGCGCGGCGCCGGGCAGGTTCGAGCGGTTGATCCATGTGGCGTAGATCGACACCGAGAGCGTCTTCACGCCGAGGAATTCCGACGCGCCGATGTCGTTGAGCGCCTCCATCAGCGCCAGCGACGCGCCCACCGCGATGGCGGGGCGCGCAAGCGGCAGGGCCACGCGGAAAAACACGCGCGTGCGGCTCGCCCCCAGCGTGCGCGCGGCCTCCAGCAGGCTGCCCGCCTGCATCAGGAACATCGCGCGCGTGGAGAGATAGACGTACGGATAGAGCACGAAGCCCAGCAGCAGCACGCAGCCCGTCATCGTGCGCACGTCGGGAAACCAGAGCGCGCGCGGATCGGTGAGGCCGAGAAGCGCGCGCAGGCCGGTCTGCACCGGGCCGATCGGATGCATGAGATCGAGATAGGCGTAGGCGACGATATAAGTGGGCGTGGCGAGAGGCAGCAGCAGCGCCCAGTCGAACGCCCGCCGGCCCGGGAATTCATAGGCCGTCACCAGCCAGGCGAGGCCGACGCCCAGCGTCACCACCACCACGCCCACGCCCGCCAGCAGGATCGCCGTGTCGCGCAGCGCCTGCGGCAGGACATAGGCGAGAATATGCGGCCAGAGGTCGCCCGACCCCTGCGCCGCGATCAGGCCGAGCGAGACGAAGGGGGCGAGGACGAGCAGCGCGACGCATGCGGAGGCGACGAGCCAGGACCGCTCGCCTCCCCGTCCGAAAAACGCGCTGCTTGAAAAGCCTGAACGCATGTCGCCCCGTTCGCCGCCTCCACGCGCGGCGCTGGCGAAGGGATTAATTGTCGAAACCGACCTTGTCGACCAGTTCGCTCGCCTGCTTGCGGTGACGCACCAGATCGGCGACGGGCAGCGGATCGACGTTGAGCGTCCCCAGAGCCGCGATGATCGGATGCACGACCGCCCCCTTCGAGACGGGATATTCGAAATTGCCCTGCGCGTAGATCGCCTGGGCCTCGTCGGACAGGAGCCATTCGAGCAGCTTGACCGCAGCCGCGCGGTTGGGCGCGTTTTTCGCCACGGCGGCGCCGGAGACGTTCACGTGAACGCCCTTGCCCTCCAGCGTGGGGAGAACGACGTCGATGGCCTCGCCCCATTTCTTCTGGTCCGGCCCGCCGGCGCCCGAGCGCATCAGGCCGACGTAATAGGAATTGCCCACGCCCAGCTCGCAGACGCCGCCGAGAATGTCGCGCGCCACCTCGCGGTCGCCGCCTGAGGCCTTGCGCGCGAGATTGGCCTTCACGCCGCGCAGCCAGGCCTCCGCCTTTTCCGGCCCGTAATGGGCGATATAGGCGCCGATCAGCGCCGTGTTGTAGGGATGCTGGCCCGAGCGCATGCACAGCTTGCCCTTATATTCGGGCTTGGCGAGATCCTCATAGCCGAGGGCCTTCAGCCCCAGAGGCTTGGCGGCGTAGAAGAGGCGCGCGCGCATGGACAGGGCGACCCAGCGGCCCTCCGGATCGCGCAGATTGGCGGGCACGACCTTTTCGATCACGTCCGACTTCACCGGCTGCGCCACGCCGCGGTTCACGAGATCGACCAGATTGCCGATGTCGACCTCCATCAGAAGATCGGCGGGCGAGCGCGCGCCCTCCGCCGCCACGCGCTCGGCCAGCCCCTCTTTCACGAAAACCGTGTTCACCTTCACGCCGGAGCTTTTCTCGAACGCCTCGATCAGCGGGCGCACGAGGCCGGGCTCGCGCGTGGTGTAAAGGTTCACCGCCTGCTGGGCGGAGGCGCCCGGGGCGACCAGCGCGAGCGCGCCGGCGACGAACAGGCTTGTCGAGGAAAGGCTGCGAACGGACATGAGGGAATCCAAAGGTTACGAGACAGGCCGACAGAATGCCCGCCTTTTGAAGAAATGCAAGCAAAATCAGTAGTTTAGAACTTTTCTAAAACGGAGGCGTTCTAAACTGCCGCGCGTCCCTCCCGAAAGCCCCCGCGAGCCGGCTCGCAAGCCCGCTTGCAAGCCCCTTTGACAAGCCCCTTTGGCGAGCCCCTTGGACAAGCCCCTTGGACAAGCCCCTTGGACAAGCCCCTTGGAATTGACTTTACCCGCTCACCCCTCTAGAGAAACGGGGCTTGCGCGCCCCTGTGGCGCGCATTGCATTTGACGCACCCGTGGCCTTTCCCGTTCCGGTGAGAGACCTGTCGGTCGCAGCTTTCGGGCCGCGACAGAGGAGGGCGCGTTCCTCCGCCACCTGCCGGCGGGAGGAGACGCGGATGGAGCGGCGCGCATGCGCCCGCGCGCACGCGGCCTCGTCGGCGCAACATTACGAGGACCGCGATGACGAAGCGCGCAGAAGCCAAGTACAAACTCGACCGCCGCATGGGCCAGAACATCTGGGGCCGCCCGAAGAGCCCGGTGAACCGCCGCGAATACGGCCCCGGCCAGCACGGCCAGCGCCGCAAGGGCAAGCTCTCCGACTTCGGCACCCAGCTGAAGGCGAAGCAGAAGCTCAAGGGCTATTACGGCAATATCTCCGAGAAGCAGTTCCGCAAATATTACGCGGAAGCCATTCGCATGAAGGGCGACTCGGGCGACAATCTGATCGGCCTGCTCGAGCGTCGTCTCGACGCGGTGGTCTATCGCGCCAAATTCGCCGCCACGCCCTTCGCCGCGCGCCAGTTCGTGAACCACGGCCACATCCGCGTGAACGGCCGTCGCGTGAACATCGCCTCCTATCAGGTGAAGCCCGGCGATCTGGTGGAAGTGAAGGAAAGCTCCAAGCAGCTGACCATCGTTCTCGAAGCCAGCCAGCTCGCCGAGCGCGACACGCCCGACTTCTACGAAGTCGACCATTCGAAAATGACCGCGAAGCTCACCCGCGTTCCGCTCCCCTCCGAAGTGCCCTACCCGGTCATGATGGAGCCGAACCTCGTGATCGAATTCTATTCGCGCTAAGCGAACGCGCCTTTTGCGGACGACAGGGCGGCTGCGGAATGCAGCCGCCCTTTTTCGTTGTGCGCTCTCACGCCTTGCAGGCGATCACGCTCACCTCGATCAGCGTGCGCGGGGTGAGGATGGCGCCCACGCAGGTGCGCGCGGGCGGACGGGCGGAGTCGATCCAGTCGATCCAGACGCGGTTCATCTCCTCCTTCATCGCAAGATCGGCGAGGAAGACCGTGCTGGCGAGAAGATGGGACTTGTCGCTCCCGCACGAGCGCAAGCGTTCCTCGATGGTCTGAAGAACGAGCCGCGTCTGCGCGACGATGGAGCCCGTCTTGTCCGAGGCCGTGACGCCGGACAGGAACAACAGGCCGGAGAAGCTCACGACCTGGCTGTTGTTTTCCTTCTTGCCGAAATAATCGATCATCGCGCGTCGGTCCTTTCCGGTTACAGGCCCATTGAGCCGCCGCCGTTGGCGGCGACGATCTCGCCGTTGACGTAGCTCGCCGCGTCGGAGACGAGGAAACAGGCGACGGCGGCGATTTCATGCGGCTCGCCGATCTTGCCCGTCAGCGTGCGCTCGCCCACCTTGCGCAGCGCGACCTCGTCGTAATCGGCCGTCATCGCCGTGCGCGTCGCGCCGGGGCTGACGGCGTTCACGCGGATCCTGTGCGGCGCGAGCGAACGCGCCAGCGCGCGCGTGAGCCCGATGATCGCCGCTTTCGAACTGACATAGGCGGGCCCGCCGCGACCATGGCCGCCAACGCCCGACACCTGAATGGAGCCCGACGAGGCCAGCACGATGGCGCCGCCGCCCGTCATGCGCATGGCGCGCGCGGCCGCCTGCGCCATGACGAAGGAGCCCGTGACATTGACCTCCAGCGTGCGCGTGAACTCCTCCGGCGTCAGCTCGTCCCATGGCGTGGTGGAATGAACCGCCGCCATATGAATGAGCCCGTCGAGCCGGCCGAACCTGTCCACCACCGCCGCGACGGCGCCGGCGCAGGCGGCGGGATCGCGCACGTCGCAGGACAGGTCCATGCGGCGCGCATCGGCCGAATGATCGGCGGGCGCAGCCGCGCGCGCCACGTCGAGCGCACCCACATTGCAGCCGCCGTCGAGCAAGGCGGCGACGCAAGCCGCGCCGATGCCGCTCGCCGCGCCGGTGACGACATAGGTTTTCATGGGCGGTTCTTCCCTCTTCATGGCTTGTATGCGCGCTCAGCTCCGATGGGCCGGAGCCGCGCGTGACTTGCCCGCATTCTGGACAGACGGACGAGGGGTGACAAGCGGCGCGTCATTGAAAGAAAAGCCCAAGGCGCAGCTGCAGAGCTGCGCTTTTTTGTTTCCCGGCTGCGCGCAGCCGTTACACTTAGGCCGAGGAAACGATCAAGGACGCGATGAAAGACGCCCCGGACCATCAACAGGGCTCAGAGCCCCGCCGCGTGATCGGCGTGTGGCGCCATCGCGATTTCGCGATTTTCATGGGCGGGCTGACGCCGGCGGCGATCTCCTCGTGGATGCATCGCGTGGGCGTGGGCTGGCTGGCGTGGGAGCTGACGGAGTCCACCGTCTGGCTCGGCGCCGTCGCGGCGGCCGATCTCGCGCCCATATTGCTGCTCTCGCCGCTGGCGGGCGCGCTCAGCGACCGCATGTCCGCGCTCACCCTCGTGCGCATCACGCAATGGCTGCAATTCGCGCAGGCCGCAGCGCTTGCCGCCTGCATGGCCGCAGGCGTCCTCTCCATCGAATTGTTGTTCGCCCTCACCCTGGCGCTGGGCGTGATCCACGCCTATTCGAGCGCGGGCCGCCATGCGCTCGTGCCGCTCACCGTGCCGCGCGAGATGGTGGCCACCGCCATCTCGCTCGATTCCGCTTTCTTTCAGGCGAGCCGTTTCATCGGCCCCGCCATCGCCGCGCTGGTCATTCCCGTCTGGGGCGTGTTCGGCGCCTTTTCGGCCCATGCCGCGGGCACGTTTTTCTTCGCGCTGGCGATGCACGCCATGGCCCAGCCGCAACGCGCCGCAGCCCATCGGGGCGCGCGCAACATGCTGCAGGACGTGGCGGAGGCCGTCGGCTATGTGCGCGGCCATGCGGGCGTCTTCCCGCTGATGATCATGCTGGCCGCCGCCTCGCTCGCCGTGCGCCCCTTGCAGGACATGCTGCCGGGCTTTGCGGACGACGTCTATGGCGCGGGGGCGAGCGGCCTCGCCTGGCTCACCTCGGCGATGGGCGCCGGCGCGATGGCGAGCGCGACATGGGTCGCCATCCACGGCCGCACGGGCGGCCTCACGAATATGTGTTTTCTCGGCGGCGCGCTCACGAGCCTGTCGATGATCGGCTTCGTGGGCAGCGATCATTTTCCGCTGGGCCTCGCCTTCGCCGCCGTCTCCGCCTATGGGCTCAACACGCTCTCCACGAGCGTGCAGGCGCTGGTGCAATCGCGCGTCGAGGATCGGCTGCGCGGGCGCGTGATGAGCCTTTACACGCTCATCTATCGCGGCCTGCCGGCGGCGGGCGCGCTGGGCTTCGGCGCGCTGGCGGAATGGATCGGCCTGCGCTGGACCTTCGCGCTGGCGGGCGCGGCTTGCCTTCTGGCCTGCGCCCTTCTCCTTCCCTATCGCAAGACGATGATCGCCGCGCTGGAGACGCGGCGCGCGCGCGAGACCGAAGCATAGCCATTCTTCTTGTTCATGCAGGCGTTTTAGCTTTTCGTGACGGCCTGTGCGGCGAAGCTCGGCGCGGCGCGCTGATCGGCGCGCCCTATCGCGTCCATCGAAACTTCCAATTTCATCCCGCCGGCGGATTTGCGTAGCGTCCGCCCACGCTGCGCAAGATCTCGTTGCGCACAATATGGAGGATTGAACATGGACGGCGATCGTTCCGGCGGCAAATGCCCGGTGATGCACGGCGCGCATTCGGGCCCGAAATTCTCGATGCGCTCGAACCGCGACTGGTGGCCCAACCAGTTGAACCTCAACGTCCTGCATCAGCGCCATCCCGCATCCGATCCGATGGG
>CAIXDD010000526.1 GCA_903918155.1 uncultured Hyphomicrobiales bacterium | reverse complement strand
GGCGCGTCGGCCGCCGGCTGTTTCCCCCGCCGGCGCGGTCTGCTAGGCATGCGCCGCCGGCCGTGCGGCGCCTTTCCCCTGGGTCATCATGACGAATCGCGACGCGCAATCCCAACCCTCCCTCGCCCTGCCGTCCGGTTTCGCCGAGGCGCTGGACGCGCTCGCCGTCCGCAGCCGGCAAATCCTCGTGGCCGGCGGGGCGATGATCCTTCTGGGCTCGGCGGCGCTGGCCTATGTCGGCCTCGCGCAGAGCCTGTCCATCGTGCCGATCGCGCTCGCCATGGGCCTGTGCGCCATCGCGGAGCTGGGCATGGGGCATAACGCCAAGGCCGGGCGTCCGGACGCTCCCTCCACGCCCTGGGACGCGGCGGGCGCCCTGTGGGCCGGGGCGGCGCTCGTGACGGCGTTTTCGCCGCTTCTGCCCTCGCTTATGTTCTCCACGCTCGCCGGCCTTCTGGTGATGGGCGCGGGCTGGGTGCGCCTGCGCGCTGCGACCCTCATCAATACGCGCCGAAAGAGCCCCATGCTGTCGATTTCCGGGAGCGCGACGATCCTGATCGGCGTTCTCCTCGTAACGAGATGGGCCGGCGATTCGCAGAGCGCGGCGGCGGGCCTGCTCGCGCTCGACATGGTGGTCGCCGGCTGGGGCCTCATCGCGCTGAGCGTGACCCTGCGGCGGCTCCTCGGCAACTGAGCCTTAACCGCGGGGCGAATTTGCGCCTGCGCAAATCCCGCGCATGGATTGATTGGTAACGGGCTCCTGTGATCTTTCCGGCCCCAAGCGCAAGATCGGCGCGGGCGACATCAGGGGCCTTCCGAGGGGCTCCGCAGACGAAGGCGACGGCCATGGCGAAATGGGTTTACAGCTTCGGCGACGGCAAGGCCGAGGGCAAGGGCGACATGCGCAACCTGCTCGGCGGCAAGGGCGCCAATCTGGCTGAAATGGCCAATCTGGGCCTGCCCGTGCCGCCCGGCTTCACCATCACCACCGATCTGTGCGCCTCGTTCTACGCCAACGGCAAGACCTATCCGGACGAGCTCGCCGGCCAGGTGGACGCCGCGCTCGCTCAGGTGGGGCGCGTCGCCGGCCGGGTCTTCGGCGACGACAAGAACCCGCTGCTCGTCTCCGTGCGCTCGGGCGCCCGCGCCTCCATGCCCGGCATGATGGACACGGTGCTCAATCTCGGCCTGAACGACGTCACCGTCGCCGCGCTCGCCGCCAATTCGGGCGACGAGCGTTTCGCGTGGGATTCCTATCGCCGCTTCGTGCAGATGTATTCGAACGTGGTGCTCGACATCGACCATCACAATTTCGAAGACATTCTCGAAGAGCACAAGGACCGCAAGGGCTATACGCTCGACACCGATCTCTCCGCGCAGGACTGGAAGGCCGTCGTCGCCGATTACAAGGCGCGCGTGCAGGAGGAATTGGGCCGCCCCTTCCCGCAGGACGCGCGCGAGCAATTGTGGGGCGCGATCGGCGCGGTGTTCTCCTCATGGATGAACCAGCGCGCGATCACCTATCGCCGCCTCAACAACATTCCCGAGAGCTGGGGCACCGCGGTCAACGTGCAGGCCATGGTGTTCGGCAATATGGGCGAGACGTCGGCCACCGGCGTCGCCTTCACGCGCAATCCCTCCACCGGCGCGCGCGAGCTTTATGGCGAGTTCCTCATCAATGCGCAGGGCGAGGACGTGGTGGCCGGCATCCGCACGCCGCAAAACATCACGGAAGTCGCGCGCAAGGCCGCGCAATCCGACAAGCCCTCCATGGAGACGGCGCTTCCCGAATGTTTCGCGGAATTCGTGCGCGCGACGCAATTGCTGGAGAAGCATTATCGCGACATGCAGGACATGGAGTTCACCGTCGAGCGCGGCAAGCTCTGGATGCTGCAGACGCGCAACGGCAAGCGCACAGCCAAGGCGGCCCTGCGCATCGCGGTCGAAATGGCCCATGAAGGCCTCATCGGCCGCGAAGAGGCGATCCTGAAAGTCGATCCCGCCGCGCTCGACCAATTGCTGCATCCCACGATCGATCCCAAGGCCGACCGCAAGATCGTGGCGACGGGCCTGCCGGCCTCGCCCGGCGCCGCGCGCGGGGAGATCGTGTTCAATTCCGACGAGGCGGAGGCGCTGAAGGCGGCGGGCCGCGCGGTCATCCTCGTGCGCGTGGAGACGAGCCCCGAGGACATTCACGGCATGCACGCCGCCGAAGGCATTCTCACCACCCGCGGCGGCATGACCTCGCACGCCGCCGTCGTGGCGCGCGGCATGGGCAAGCCCTGCGTGTCGGGCGCGGGCTCGATCCGCGTCGATTACGCCGCCGGCGTGATGACCTCGGCGGGCCGCACGTTCAAGAAGGGCGACGTGATCACCATCGACGGCTCCACCGGCCAGGTTCTCGAAGGCGCGGTCGCCATGCTGCAGCCCGAATTGTCGGGCGAATTCGCCACGCTGATGGAATGGGCCGACAAGGCGCGGCGCATGAAGGTGCGCACCAACGCCGAGACGCCGGCCGACGCGCGCGTGGCGCGCGGGTTCGGCGCGGACGGCATCGGCCTGTGCCGCACGGAGCATATGTTCTTCGAGGGCGACCGCATCGTGGCGGTGCGCGAGATGATCCTCGCCGACGACGAGAAGGGCCGGCGCGCCGCTCTCGCCAAATTGCTGCCGATGCAGCGGCAGGATTTCGCGGAATTGTTCGAGATCATGTCGGGCCTGCCGGTGACGATCCGCCTGCTCGATCCCCCGCTGCATGAATTCCTGCCCCATACGGAGGAAGAGATCGCGGAAGTGGCCGCCGCGATGGGCGCCAGCCCCGAGAAGCTCAAGAGCCGCGCGGCGGAGCTGCATGAGTTCAATCCCATGCTCGGCTTCCGCGGCGTGCGCATCGCCATCGCTTATCCCGAAATCGCGGAAATGCAGGCGCGCGCCATTTTCGAGGGCGCGGTGGAGGCCGGCCGCAAGACGGGAACGCCGGTGACGGCGGAGATCATGGTGCCGCTCGTCATGACGAAGGCGGAGCTGGACCTCACCAAGGCGCGCATCGACGCGATGGCGCAGGAGGTCGCGCAGGAGACGGGCGTGCGCGTGCCCTATCATGTGGGCACGATGATCGAACTGCCGCGCGCGGCCTTGCGCGCGGGCGACATCGCGCAGAGCGCGGAATTCTTCTCCTTCGGCACCAATGACCTCACGCAGACCGCCCTGGGCATTTCGCGCGACGATGCGGCCTCCTTCCTGGGGCCCTATACGGCGAAGGGCATCCTGCCGGCCGATCCGTTCGTCACGCTCGATCAGGAAGGCGTGGGCGAATTGGTGAAGATCGCCGCCGAGCGCGGGCGCGCGACGCGCCCCGACATCAAGCTGGGCATCTGCGGCGAACATGGCGGCGATCCCGCCTCCATCCATTTCTGCGAAAGCGCCGGTCTGGATTACGTCTCCTGCTCGCCTTTCCGCGTGCCCATCGCGCGGCTGGCGGCGGCGCAGGCCGCGCTCGGCAAGGCGGCGGCCAGCACGGCCTGACGCGCGCGCGCGTCTCGCCCCGCGCGCAAGCGGCGCCGGGAGCGTCGCCGGTTCGTTTTGGGACGCGCGCCGGCGGCGCGCGGTAACGCGCTCTCAAGCATGTTGCGGGATAAACGTCAGGTGGGCGCTGGCTCCTCCCTCTGGAGGTCCGGGCCGCTCGTGTGTCGTTGCGTCGCTGTCGCGCCGCGTCTTTGCGCAGGCTGTTGAGTAATGGGTCGCTCGAGTCTGGGTTGGGCAATGGGAGCGGTCGCGCCGTGGTGTCTCGGCGTCGGCCTTGCGGCTGCGACGCCGGTGAGCGCCGGCGTCGACGTCGCGTCGGGCGGCGCGATCGTGCCGCTCGGCGCTCCGGCCGCCTTTGCGCCGGGGTTCGCCCCGGCCGATCTCGCGCCCGCCACCGGCGCGCTCGCCCTGCGGGCGATCCGCCCCGCGCGGCCCCGCTCCCTCCTCCGCCTCGCAGCTCTGGAGCCCGCCATGGGCGCGGGCCTGCGCGAGGCGCGCCTCATTCTTGGCGAGGACGAGGATTTTCGGGCGCCGCCGCCCCCCGAGGTCGAGCCCCGCCGCGATCTCAAGGACAACGCCGCCCGTTTTCCCGAGCCCGACCGCAGCCGCAAGGGCGATCCCTTCATCGGCCTGCGCCCTACCTTCGACGCGCGGTTGCGCGCCCGCGGCGGGCTTGCGGCCTATAGCGCCTCCGAATGGGCCTCGGGCGCGACCTATCTCGCCTTCGAGCGGCTGGAGGCGCCCGCGCCCGCCCAGGAGCTGATGGAGGCCGCCCATCGCCTTGCCCCCGCCGGCGGCGAAAGCGCGGCGAGCG
>CAIXDD010000525.1 GCA_903918155.1 uncultured Hyphomicrobiales bacterium | reverse complement strand
GCTGGCGCTGGCCGGCGGGCTTGGGGCCTCGGCGTGGCTTGGGCGTTTGGGCAGGGGCTCGGTGGACATGAGTCTGGCGCGCGCCACGCTCGACGGCACGCGCGTGACCATGGAATCCCCGCGGCTCAACGGGTTCCGCAAGGACGGGCGCCCCTATGAAGTGCGCGCGCGCGCCGGCGTGCAGGACGTGCGCACGCCCAAGATCATCGAATTGTCCGGCGTCGAGGCGACCTTGCAGACGGCGGACCGGGCGGCGGTGCGCGTCGTGGCGCCGGAAGGCGTGTTCGACAGCGGCGCCGATCTCATGCGGCTGAACGGCGGCGCCGACGGCGCGGGCGCAGTGCGGCTGACGAGCGCGAATGGTTTCGACGTGGAGCTACGCAACGCGGAAATGGATTTCAAGACCGGCGCCCTGCGCTCCGCCGAGCCTGTCAAGGTGCGCATGAGCAACGGCACGGTGGACGCCGACGCGCTGGACGTCGCGGGCAATGGCGCCGCCGTGAGCTTCATCGGCAACGTGCGATCGGTTATCATGCCGGAAGCGGGGATGCGCGCCGCCTCCCCCGCCGCCCAGAGCCAGTCCGAGCAAGGAAAAGCCGAATGACGACGCTCCTCTCCCCGCGCCCGTCCGCCCAGGTTCGTCTTATGCGCGCTCGTCTTCTGCGCGCGCGTCTGATGCGCGCTCATGTTCTGCGCGGGCTGGTCCTGAGCGGCCTTGCGCTGTGCGGGCTCGCCGGCGCCCCTGCTCTGGCCCAGAAGGCCGGCCCGCTCATTCCCGGCGGCAATTCGCGCGCTCCGGTGAGCATCGATGCGGGCAAGCTCGATTATTACGACAAGGAGCAGAAGCTCGTTTATTCCGGCGGCGTGCTCGCCAAACAGGGCGACGCGACGCTGAAAGCCCCGGAACTGATCATCTATATGGCGCGCGAAGGCGGCGAAGCCTCCGGCGAACGGCGCGTGGGCGGCGGCGCAAGCCCGCTGGGCGCCGACAGCCAGGTGCGCCGCATGGAGGCGGCCGGCCCGGTGGTCATCACGTCGAAGGACCAGGTGGGCTCGGGCGATCGCGGCGTTTACGACCGCGCCGAAAACAAGGTCTATCTCATCGGCAATCCCGTGCTCACCGAATCCTCCCATGTCGTGCGCGGCGACGCCCAGTCGCGCCTGATCTACGATCTGGCGACGGGCCGCGCGCATATCGCGGGCGGGCGGGTGCAAAGCCTCATCACGCCCAGCCAGACCTCTGGCGCAGGGGCAGCCGCAGGAGCGGGCGGCGCGCGGGCGGTTGCGCCGGGAGCCGGCGCGCGCTAGTCGAAAGACGTCTGCTGGCCGTCTGCGGCCCGGCCCCCTCGCGAGCGTCTGATGACTTATCCACGCCAGAGCCAGTCCGGCGAACCCGCGCCCGCGCATGAGGAGCCGCAACCGGCCTTCGCCGGGACGATGGCGCCCGTGGCCCATTACGGCGAGGGATCGCTCGGCGCCTATGATCTCGGCAAGAGCTATGGCGGGCGTCAGGTCGTGCGCGAGGCCTCGCTCGCCGTGCGCCGCGGCGAGGCCGTGGGCCTGCTCGGCCCCAACGGCGCCGGCAAGACGACGATCTTCTATATGATCACCGGCCTCGTGCAGCCCGACAAGGGCGCGATTGAACTCGACGGCTATGACGTCACGAGCCTGCCCATGTATCGCCGCGCCCGGCTGGGCATCGGCTATCTGCCGCAGGAAGCGTCCATTTTCCGGGGCCTGAGCGTGGAGGACAATATCCGCGCCGTGCTCGAGGTCGCCATTCCCGACCGCGCCGCCCGCGAGGCGGAGCTGGAGGCCTTGCTCGAGGAATTCGACATCAAGCGCCTGCGCAAGTCGCCCGCCATCGCCCTTTCGGGCGGCGAGCGCCGGCGCTGCGAAATCGCCCGCGCGCTGGCCGGCCAGCCCTCCTTCATGTTGCTCGACGAGCCGTTCGCGGGCATCGACCCCATCGCGGTGGGCGACATTCAGGCGCTCGTGCGCCATCTCACCGCCCGCGGCATCGGCGTGCTCATCACCGACCACAATGTGCGCGAGACGCTGGGCCTCATCGACCGCGCCTATATCATCCATTCCGGCCAGGTGCTCACCGAGGGCTCGCCGGAGGAGATCGTCGCCAATCCCGACGTGCGGCGCTTCTATCTGGGCGAAGACTTCCGCCTCTGACTGCGCGGCGCCTAAAAAGCAGGCGATGACGCAAGGGATCGCGCTGCGTCCGGGCGCAAATCCTTAACCATGCGCCCAGCGCGGCCCGGCCTTGCGCGGCGAGCTGCGCCGTTTTCGTTGTCCGGCCAAGCCCCAAGGTGGTATAAGCAAAAAATGGGCCGCTTTCCGGCGCAGCCCGAAGAGTTCTGCGGATCGGTTCGCTATGGCGCTATCAACAAAGCTGATGCTCCGTCAGGGCCAGTCACTGGTGATGACGCCGCAGTTGTTGCAGGCCATCAAGCTCCTGCAATTGTCGAGCGTCGAACTCTCCGCTTTCGTGGAGCAGGAGCTTGAACGCAATCCCCTGCTTGAGCGCGCGGAGGAGGGCGAGAGCCCGGCGCCGGGCGAAGGCGCGCCCCTGAACGATTCCGCGCGCGAAGCCAACGAAGCCGGCGATTACGACCGCGATTACGACGGAGCTTACGGCGGCGGAGCCGGCGCGGGCGGCGACGGCGCGGAGCAGGGCACGACATGGAGCGACGCGCCGGAAGCGCGCAACGAGGGCGATTGGGCGAGCGAGTCCATGCCCGTCGATTCGCAGTCCCTGTCGGCGGATCTCGGCACGGATGTGGAGAACGCCTTCGACTCCGACCGCGCGCCCACCCCCGCCGAAACGCGCCATGACGACGGCGCCCTTTCCGCCTCCGCATGGACCGGCGCGCCCGGCGGCGGCGGCGAGGACGGCGAGTCGCCCAATCTCGAAGCCTATGTCGCCGCGCAGGTCACCCTTGGGGATCATCTGGCCGCCCAGCTCGCCGTCGCCGTCGCCGATCCCACCGACCGCATGATCGGCGGCGCCATCATCGACGGCATCGACGAGGCCGGCTATCTGCGCGAAAGCCTGGAGGACATCGCGGAGCGTCTGGGCGCCCCGCTCGCGCGCGTGGAGCGCGTGCTTGCGCTGGTCCATACGTTCGAGCCCACCGGCGTGGGCGCGCGCGATCTCGCCGAATGCATCGCCCTGCAATTGCGCGAGCGCGATCGCTACGATCCCGCGATGGAGGCGCTGGTCGCCCATCTGCCGCTGCTGGCCAAGCGCGATTTCGCGCAATTGCGCAAGATCTGCGGCGTCGACGAGGAAGACCTCGCCGACATGCTCAAAGAGATTCGCCGGCTTGATCCCAAGCCCGGCCGCGCCTTCGGCGGCGCGCCGGTTCAGCCCGTCACGCCTGACGTTTCGGTGCGCGCGGCCTCCGACGGCACATGGCTCGTCGAGCTGAATCCGGAAGGCCTGCCGCGCGTGCTCGTGAATCAGACCTATGCGGCGCGCGTGTCGCGTCCGGGCCTGGCGCCGGGGGAGAAGACCTATATCGCCGAATGTCTGCAAAACGCCAATTGGCTTACCCGCAGCCTTGAGCAGCGCGCGCGCACGATCCTGAAAGTGGCGAGCGAGATCGTGAAACAGCAGGACGCCTTTTTCGCGCGCGGCGTGGAGCATCTGCGCCCGCTCAATCTGAAAATGGTGGCGGACGCCATCGGCATGCACGAATCCACGATCTCGCGCGTGACGTCGAACAAATATCTGTCGAGCCCGCGCGGCCTGTTCGAGTTCAAATATTTCTTCACCGCCTCCATCCCCGCGCAAAGCGGCGGCGATTCCCATTCCGCCGAGGCCGTGCGTTTCAAGATCAAGCAGCTGATCGACCAGGAACCTTCCGACGACGTGCTGTCGGACGATGCGATCGTGCTTCGCCTGAAGGAGGCGAATGTCAATATCGCGCGGCGCACGGTCGCCAAATATCGGGAGAGCCTGAGGATACCCTCCTCGGTGGAGCGGCGCCGCGAAAAAGCCGCGATGCGCCTGTGAGGCGGGCGCGCCCGAAAACATTCTATTGTGCAATGCACGCACGCAACGTTTTTATGCCCGGTTGACTTGAAGCAGGGACGCTTCTAACGCTTGAGGGCGTCCAGCGTCGGCCTCTACGGAGCGCTCTCTCTTCAGGAGTGAAACAAGCATGGACCTGCGCGTCTCTGGAAAAAGTTTCAGTCTCGGCGAAGCCATGCGTCAGCATGTGACGGACCGTATCGCCGCAGCCGTGGGCAAATATTTCGACGGCAAGGTGGCCGGCCATGTGGTCGTCGACCACGAAGGCGCCGGCTATCGCACCGATTGCACTCTCCATCTGGGAACCGGCGTCTCCTTGCAGGCCGAAGGCTTCGCGATGGAGCCTTACGTCAGTTTCGAACAGGCGGCGGAACGTCTGGAGAAGCGCCTGCGCCGCCACAAGCGTCGCCTCAAGGACCATCACGGCGGCAATGGCCACGCCCCGCTCCAGACGCCCGCCGAAACCATGGCCTCCTATGTCCTCGAATCGCCCCATGAGGACGTGGAGCCGGAAGGCTTCAACCCGGTCGTGGTCGCAGAAAAAACCACCACGCTGCGCCGCATTTCCGTCTCGGACGCGGTGCTGGACCTTGATATGACCGGCGCGCCGGTGCTTGTGTTCCGCAACGCCGGCACCGATCGCGTGAACATCGTCTATCGTCGCAAGGACGGCAATATCGGCTGGCTGGATCCCGTTGGGTCCGAAGGGCGCTCCGGCGCCTGAGACATGTCGCGCCCTGTCGCGCGCAATAGGAACCTTTGGGATCATGCCGCTGAACGATCTTATCGAAGCCAACGCCATTCTTCCGGCGCTGCGCGTCGGCTCCAAGAAGCAGGCTCTTCAGGAAATCAGCGAAAAGGCGGCCGAAATCTCCGGCCTGCCGGCGCGCGAGATTTTCGACGCCTTGCTGCAACGCGAGCGCCTCGGCTCCACGGGCGTGGGGGCGGGCATCGCCATTCCCCATGGCAAGCTCCCGCGCGCCGAGCGCATTTTCGCGATGTTCGCGCGCCTTGAGCGGCCCATCGATTACGATGCGCTCGACGGCGACCCCGTGGATCTCATCTTCCTGCTGATCGCGCCCGAACATGCAGGCGCCGATCATCTGAAGGCGCTCTCGCGCATCGCGCGCGCCATGCGCGATCCCGGCCTCGTCGCGCGCCTGCGCGCCACGCGCGACGCCGCAGGCCTTTATCTGCTTCTTGCGCAGGCCTCCGCCTCGCACGCGGCCTAGCGATCCAGCGCCAAAGTTCTCAGCGCCAGAGCCGTCAACGCCAGAGTCTTCATCGCCAGAATCTTGCGCCGTAGTCGATCGCGTAACGCTGCGGCGCCGCGCCGATGGCGGCCATGCCGACCAGCGCCGCGTGATCGGCTACGATGAGCTGCGTCTCAACGTCGCGCAGGATGGCTCCCATCGGCTCCTTGTTCTCGAAGGCGGCGCGGAAGGCGGCGTCGTCCAGCAGGCTCACGATGCGCGGCAGCACGCCGCCGGCCAGCGTCACGCCGCCGCGCGCCAGAAAGGCGAGAGTCATGTCGCCGGCGAAACGCGCGACGAGGCGCCACAGCAAGCGCAAGGATTCGCGCGCAAGGCCCGGCCCCGCCAAGCCCTCCTGCGTGATCTGCGCGGCGCTCAGCGCGCGAGCCGTCGGGTCCCCCGGCGGCGGGTCCGCCTGGGCGCAGGCCGCCGCATACAGGCGTTCGAGCCCGGGGCCGGAGATGAGGGTCTCGGCGGAGACGCGTCCGTGCGGGCGCGCCACATGGGCCCAAAGCGCGGCCTCCTGCGCGTCGGCGGGCGCGAAATCCATATGGCCCGCCTCGCTGGAGATGGCGACATAGCGCCCGTCGATCTCGGCGAGCGCCGCCACGCCGAGGCCCGTGCCGGGCCCCAGCGCGAGGCGCGGGCCGGGCCCGCCCGGCAAGGCGGGGCCGATGCGGCGCACCTGCGCGGCCTCAAGCGTGGGAAGGGCGAAGGCCAAAGCCTCGAAATCATTGAGCGTCAGCCCCTGTTCGAGGCCCAGCTCCCGCGCGGTCTCGGGCCCGTCGATGATCCAATGGGCGTTGGTGAGCGCGAGCAGGCGCCCATTCGCCGGGCCGGCCGCGCAAACCATCATGCTGCGCGGAGCGGGCGCGTCTTTGGGAAGATGCGCGCGCGCGGCGGGCGCGAGCCCCGCGAATTGCGCCGTGCGCGCGGCGCCGAGCGCGATCAGCGGCGCGCCCGGCGTCGGCGCCAGCGCGAAACGGACATTGGTGCCGCCGATGTCGCACAGCAGGAGCGGATGGGGAAAGCGCACGATCTCTCCTTGAGAAAAAACCGTCCCAGTAATCCGCCGGCGCCCCCCGATCGTCAATCGGGGAGCGAAGGTCGGTCTTCCAAAGCCGGCCGCGACCGCCTAAAAAGCCGCAGCTCCCGTTTCCCGCCGGGCCCGGCCCGCGCGCAAAAAGGCGACCTCATCCATGACCTACCAGCACGCGCCGATGTTCCCGCTCGCCAAGGACCAGACGCCCTATCGCAAGCTCACGTCCGAGGGCGTGTCGGTGCAGACATTCGCCGGGCGCGACGTGCTCATGGTCAGCCGCGAGGCGATGCGTCTTCTCGCGGAAACCGCGATGATCGACATCAACCATCTTCTGCGCCCCGGCCATCTCGCGCAGCTGGCCAAGATCCTCGACGATCCGGAGGCGACCGGCAACGACCGCTTCGTCGCCTATGACTTGTTGAAGAACGCCAATATCGCCGCTGGCGGCGTGCTGCCCATGTGTCAGGACACGGGCACCGCGATCGTCATGGGCAAGAAGGGCCGCCTCGTGTGGACCGAAGGCGAGGACGAAAGCGCGCTCGCGCAAGGCGTTCGCGACGCCTATGAGAAGAAGAACCTGCGTTATTCGCAGCTCGCGCCGATCTCCATGTTCGAGGAGAAGAACACCAAGAACAATCTGCCCGCGCAGATCGATATCTATGCGGAGGGCGAGAGCGAATATAAATTCCTGTTCATGGCCAAGGGCGGCGGCTCGGCCAACAAGACCTTCCTGTTCCAGCAGACGCCCTCCGTCCTCACCCACGACCGGATGATCGCCTTCCTGAAGGAGAAGATCCTCACGCTCGGCACGGCGGCCTGTCCGCCCTATCACCTGGCCATCGTGATCGGCGGCATGTCGGCGGAGCAGAACCTCAAGACCGTGAAACTCGCCTCCGCGCGCTATCTCGACGGCCTGCCCACGAGCGGGGGCGAGGACGGCCACGCCTTCCGCGATCTCGCCATGGAGGAGGAGATCCACAAGCTCACGCAGAAACTGGGCGTGGGCGCGCAATTCGGCGGCAAATATTTCTGCCATGACGTGCGCGTCATCCGCCTGCCCCGCCAT
>CAIXDD010000524.1 GCA_903918155.1 uncultured Hyphomicrobiales bacterium | reverse complement strand
GGCTGGTGAATGCGCCCTTCGGCCTGTCGCTGCTCGCCATCAAGGGCAATCCGCTGCGCGCGCGCACGATCGGCATGCCGGTGAACGCGCGGCTCGTGGCCATCTATACGGTGGCGGCGGCCATTGCGGGCGTGGCGGGCGGCCTGCTCACGCAGACCACGCAATTCGCCTCGCCCGACATGGTGGCCTTCCATCGCTCGGCGGATTCGCTGCTGATCCTCGTGTTCGGCGGCTCCGGCTATCTCTATGGCGGGCTCATCGGCGCCGTGGCCTTCCGCGTCATGCAGGATTTCCTGGGCAATATCACGCCGCAATATTGGCTGTTCTGGGTGGGCATGGTGCTCGTTCTGCTCGTGCTGTTCGTGCGTGGCGGCATCATCGGGCTCGTGCTTTCGCTGCGGGAGAAGCTCACGGGAGGCAAGCCATGAGCGAATCCATGAGCGATTCCATGAGCGAACCGATGAGCAAGTCCGCAAGCGCGGCGGCGCCCGTGCTGGAGACGCGCGCGCTGCGCAAGGCCTTCGGCGGCATCACCGCGACGGACAATGTCACGTTCAAACTGCCGGCGGGCGCGCGCCATGCGCTGATCGGCCCCAATGGCGCGGGCAAGACGACATTCGTGAACCTGCTCTCGGGCGTGCTGCCGGCCACGAGCGGGGAGATCTTCCTCAACGGCGCCAATGTCACCGAATGGTCGGTGCGGGCGCGCTCGCGCGCGGGCCTGGCCCGCACGTTCCAGATCAACCAGCTCTATCCGGACCTGACGCCGCTGGAGAGCGTGCTGATCGCGGTCAACGAACGCGAGAACGCGGCGACGAGCTGGTTCCAGCGCCTCGGCCGGCGCGCGGATCTCGTGGACGAGGCGGCCGACCTTCTGGAGCGGCTCAATCTCGCCGATGTGATGCATGCGCGCGTGGGCTCGCTCGCCTATGGGCGCCAGCGCCTGCTCGAAATCGCCATCGCGCTGGCCTCCCGGCCCAGCGTGCTTTTGCTGGACGAGCCCGCCGCAGGCGTGCCTGAAGGCGAGCGCGACCAGATTCTCGACGTCGTGGCCGCGCTGCCGGCCGATGTGTCGCTGATCCTGATCGAGCACGACATGGACCTCGTCTTCCGTTTCGCGAAGACCAGTGCCGTGCTCGTGAACGGGGCGCTCTTCGTGGAGGGCACGCGCGACGAGATCGCGCGCGATCCGCGCGTGCGCAAGGTCTATCTCGGCGAAGAGGAGATCGCCCATCATGGCTGAGGCGAACAATTCGGACTCCGCAGACCTTCTGCGGCTGGAGAACGTCTCCGCCGGCTATGGCGAGGCGGTCGTGCTGAACGGCGTGTCCTTGACGCTTGCCCCCGGCGAGGCGCTTGCGCTGCTGGGGCGCAACGGCGTGGGCAAGACCACGCTTATCAATACGATCGTCGGCCTCACGCGCCTGCGCGGGGGAACGATCCATCTGGGCGCGCGCGACGTGACGCGCCATCGCCCCGACGAACGCGCCCGCGCGGGCGTGGGCTGGGTGCCGCAGGAGCGCAATATCTTCAAGTCGCTCACGGTGGAGGAGAACCTCACCGCGATCATGCGGCCGGGCAAATGGACGCTGGAGGCGCTCTACGCCATGTTCCCGCGTCTGGCCGAGCGCAAGCGCAATATGGGCAACCAGCTCTCGGGCGGCGAGCAGCAGATGCTGGCGGTGGCCCGCGCGCTCGCCACCAATCCGCGCCTGCTCCTGCTCGATGAGCCGCTCGAGGGGCTTGCGCCGATCATCGTCGACGAATTGCTCGCCGCGCTGCGCCGCATCGTGCGCGAAGAGAAAATGTCGGCCGTCATCGTGGAGCAGAGCGCGCGGAAAATCCTGCCGCTCACCGACCGCGCCGTCATTCTGGAACGCGGCGCCATCGCCTATGCGGGCGTAAGCGCCGAACTTGCCCAGGACAGCGAGACGCTCGCGCGCCTTTTGGGCGTGGCCGAACGCACCGCCGCCTGACCTTTCGGAGAACCAAACCATGCAACGCACGATTCCCCCGTTCCGCGCCGACCACGTCGGCTCGATCCTGCGCACCGCCGCGATCAAGGAGGCGCGCCTGCAAAAGGCCGCCGGCAAGATCGACGCGGCGCAATTGAAAGCCGTCGAGGACGCGGAGATCCGCAAGATCATCGCCAGACAGGAAGAGGTCGGCCTGCAGAGCGTGACCGACGGCGAGTTCCGCCGCGCGTGGTGGCATTATGATTTTCTCAGCCAGCTCGACGGCGTCGAGATCCGCCAGGTGGAAGGCGGCATCAAATTCGCCGGCGTCACCACCAAGGCGGAGGCGCCTTTCGTCTATGGCAAGCTCGGCTCGAAAAGCCATCCGCAGATCGAGCACTTCAAGTTTCTCAAGGAGAACACGAAGCGCACGCCGAAAATGACGATCCCCTCTCCGTCCATGCTGCATTACCGCGGCGGTTCGAAAATGATCGACCGCACGGTCTATCCCGACATGGACGAGTTCTGGACCGATCTCGGCCTCGCCTATGGACAGGCCATCAAGGGCTTTTACGAGGCGGGCTGCCGCTATCTGCAGATCGACGATTGCTCCATGGCCTATTTCTGCGATCCCGCGCAGCGCAAGATGCTGGAGGAGCGCGGCGAGAATCCGGCGGAGCTGGAGAAGTCCTACGCCCATGCGCTCAATGTGGCGCTGGAAGGCCGGCCCGCCGACATGCGCGTGACGATGCATGTGTGCCGCGGCAATTTCCGCTCCACTTTCGTGGCGTCGGGCGGCTATGAGCATATCGCCGACCTGATGTTCAACAAGATCAATCTCGACGGCTATTTCCTCGAATGGGACAATGAGCGGTCCGGCGATCTCGCGCCCTTGCGCCATCTGCCGAAGAACAAGATCGTCGTTCTGGGCCTCGTCACCTCCAAGACCGGCGCGCTCGAGACGAAGGATTCGATCAAGCGGCGCATCGAGGAAGCGACGAAATACGCCGATCTCGACCAGCTCTGCCTCTCCCCGCAATGCGGCTTCGCCTCCACCGAGGAAGGCAATACGCTGACCGAAGAGGAGCAATGGGCGAAGCTGCGCTTCGTCGTCGAAGTGGCCGACGAGGTCTGGGGCAAGGCGTAAGCGCGGCGGCGGACGGCGGGCGCATCGCCGGTCCCCCGATTGCAATAAACGGACACGGGGCGCATCCTTCGCATCAGGATGCGCCCTTCTTCTTGCGGCGTGGAGACGCAAAAGCCCGATGGACAGCGACGGAGCCGGAACCAAAAGCGCTGGCGTGAACGCCTCGGGCATGACCGCCTCAGGCCTGCGCGGCGCGCGCAAGAACGGCCCGCACATGAACGGCGCGCACATGAACGGCGCGCGCGAAGACGTGGATTACGCCCATCGCCATTTCGTGAATCTCGCCGCCACCGCCCTGCTTCTGCTGGTCGCCACGCTGGGCGTATGGGCGATCAAGACCATCGACGATCAGGAAGCCCTGCGCAAATGCTTGGGCGCGGGCCGCAGGGATTGCGTGAAGATCGCCGCGCCGCCCAGCGGCGTCGTGCAGCCGGTGCGCTAGCGGGCGCCTTTTCCAACCTCTGCGCGGCGCATAAAAAAGGCCCGGCGAACCGGGCCTTTTCATATCTCTTGGGAGCCGTCTCAGGCGGCCGCGTCTTCCGCCGGATGCTGAGCGTGACGCTTGCGCAGGAGCCAGCCGGCGACGAGCACGAAGGCCGCGCCCAGAAGCGGGACGCCCGCATGCACCACCGAGCCCGGCAGATTGGCGAAGGCGCCGGCGATCGCCGGTTCTTCGGCGATCAACTCGCCCGCGACCCAGCCCAGCAGGCCCGCGCCCGCCCACACCATCCACGGGAAGCGCTCCAGCAGCATGATGACCAGCTGCGCGCCGAAGATGATGAGCGGGATCGAGATCGACAGGCCGATGATGATCAGCGGCCAGGAGCCATTGGCCGCAGCGGCGATGGCGACCACATTGTCGAGCGACATCACCAGATCGGCGATGGCGATGACGCGCACCGCCGCCCAGATCGTGTCGCTTTCCTTCACGTCCTTGTCCTCGTCGTTTTCGACGAGAAGCTGGATCGCGATCCAGAAGAGGAGCACGCCGCCGATGAGCTTGAGATAGGGCCAGGACATCAGCGTCGCGACGATGCCCGTGAAGGCGATGCGCATGACGATGGCCACGCCCGCGCCGAGGATGATGCCCCATTTGCGGGACTTCTCCGGCAGGCCGCGGCAGGCGAGCGCGATCACGACCGCATTGTCGCCGGACAGGAGAATGTTGATCCAGATGATCTTGAGAAGCGGCAACACGAATGTCGCCATATCCAGGTTTTCGAAACCCATCGAGCACGCCTCCTCTTTGGTCGAAGGACTAAGGCGGGCGGGGCTTACAGTCAATAATGCTAACGTGTTTTTACTGTTGTGGATGCGCAAATATACCGGGCGAGTATCATCGCAGTAATAACCGCAGAGCGGGTCAAGCCCTTGAGATCGGGGCGTTTGTCGGCGGAGCGGGCGGCGCGGGAGCCGCGCGCCCGGGGCCGGCCCGGCGGGCGCGGCCGGGGCAGGTGCAGAAAAGCCACCGCCGGAGCGGGACCCAGCAGGCTGGCGTGGAGGGTCTGGTTGCACAGGTAATCGCCCGCGTCGTTCGACAGCACGCAGGCCAAGCCCTGCGCGCGCAGGGCGGCGAGCACGCGGGCGAGCGGGGCGCGCACGCGCCGGGCCGCCGGGCCGCCTTGCTCGAGGATGGGCTGGCGCGCGCGGGCGCCGCTGGAATCGGCGTGCAGCAGGCTCATGCGGTTGCAGGCGCGCGCCTCCAGCGAGAGGCTGGCGCGTCTGGCCGCGAGGCCCTGATGGAGAATCGCGTCGGGGCGATGCTGCGCGGTGAGTGCGGCGACGCGGGCCTGCGCGCCCTCGTGGAGCACCGGCAGGCAGGCGGTGCGCAGCTCCAGCCCCGCGCGGGCGAAGGCGCGGGCGAAATCGCGCGCGAGCAGGCGCAGGACCGCCTGCGAGGGATTTGCGGCGGCGCCGGGAAAGGCGCCGAAGCCGGTGACGAGAATGCGAACGGGCATCGGCGGCGGGCGCGTCCTGCGGTCGGGCTGCGAAAGCGAGCCCCAATATGGACATGTTCGCGCGGCACAAGACGCCGCGCAAGGCTTCGCCCTTCGCAGATGCGAAGCCTTAAGACTCTCTTCAGGGGTTTCAAGCGTTTGTGAGGCTCGGGACCGGCCCCGCGCCGCCCCGCCGACTTTTTCAGCGCCCATTCATGAGTTCAGCCGCCGCCATGACCCGCCACGCCGCCACGCCCTCTCTCGCGCTTCGTCTGGCCCCCGCGCTCGCGCTGCTGGCGCTGGCGCCCGGCCTGTCGGGCTGCGCGACCATGGGCCTTGCGGGGATGAGCGCCTCGGCGGCCGGGCGGGCGGAGGCGGGCGCCAACGAGCCCACGCCCATTCCCCTGTTCGTCGCCTCCACGCGTCGCGAGGGCAAGGGCGCGCAGAGCGAAACGCCGGATTCGCAGGCGCGCTTCTTCTTCTCCATCGTCTCCGTGCCGCCCGGCCACAAGCCCGGCGCCATCGAGCTGCCCAGTTTCGGATCGCCCAAGCCCAAAAGCCATTTCGTCGTCACCGAACATGCGCCGGTGGAGGCCGAGAGCTTCTCCAGCCAGCTTGCGACCCATGTGTCGGGCCGCGTGGGCTCCAGCCGCGACGTGCTGGTGTTCGTGCATGGGTTCAACACCAGTCTCGACGAGGCGCGCCTGCGGCTGGCGCAAGTGGTGAAGGACGGCGGCTTCGGCGGCGTGCCGATTCTCTTCACCTGGCCTTCGCGCGACAGCCTGCTCGCCTATGGCTCCGCGCGCGAGAACGCCACCATTTCGCGCGACGCGCTCGGCAAGCTTCTGCGCGACGCCTCGCAGACGCCGGGCGTGGGGCGCATCCATGTGCTCGCCCATTCCATGGGCGCGTGGCTTGCGATGGAATCGCTGCGCGAGACCGCCATCGGCGGCCAGCGCCTGCTCGACGGCAAGCTGGGAAACGTCATGCTCGCCGCGCCCGACATCGACCTGTCCGTGTTTCGCCAGCAGATGGCGCGCATCGGCGCCGGCGCGACGGTGGCGGTGTTCAGCTCGACGGGCGACCGCGCGCTGTCGCTCTCCTCCACGCTGGCCGGAGACCGGCCGCGTCTGGGCGCGATCGACCCCACGAAGGCGACCGACCGCGCCGAACTGGAGCGGCTGGGCGTGAAGATCTACGATCTCAGCGCCATTTCCGACGGATTGATCAATCACGGCGCCTATGCGAGCGCGCCTCAGGTGGTGCGCCAGATCGGCGCGCAACTCGCGCGCCCGCGCGCCGACGATTCGCAGGTGACCTCCGTGATCGATGCGGGAATCGACCGCACGCCGGCGCGCCCGGACGGGCGCCTGATCGAACGCGCGCCGCTCGACGCGCCGCGCTGATCGACGACGCCTGCCGACGACGCCTGCCGACGACGCCTGCCGACGACGCCTGCCCCTAGCC